>CAOJDT010000021.1 GCA_948433295.1 uncultured bacterium | reverse complement strand
TTCTTACGAATTAACAAGTTTTTTCGTCTTCACTATTCTGTTTTCAAGGTTCAAATTTATCAGTTTAAAATGTAACCACCTTTAGAGGTATTTAATTTATTAAATCACGAGAAGCCTCGGGGTTACTTAATGACTCTTTCGAATCTCAAACCGTTTTCACGGTTCCTTTATCATAAAACTAAAATTTCTTTTGTCAAGCAGCTATTTAATATTTCTTAACTTAGCTATTTACTTTTTAAAAGTTCCTTGTGCCTGAGCACGTCTCTTATTGTAATCAAAAAAATTTTTAAAATCAAGCACATGTTTTGTTTTATTTTTATAAAACTTAACAATAGCTCAAAAAGAGCTCAGGACAAACTATTCCGATTCTCAGTTTCTTACTTTCTTTTTATATTGACGCATTCGTTCCAAAAAAGTTTCGAGGATTTTCAGATATTTAGTCCGATTAAATTTTTGGCATGAACATGCTCTTCCGTATCAATCCAACTTTGTGTTAATTCATCTACTTCGGGCTTTACGACGACTTTTAGCAATACTGCGTAGTTAATATCTATAAAATTTATTTTATTAACGCGTTCAACAGTGTATTGCTTAGCGCCACAGTTGTGACAGAAATGTTCTTGCGGCATGACTTCACCATTTTTTATAATTGATTTTAACTTTACACCACAGCATGCGCAACGCGTAATGTACCATTGATTTTCTATAAGCTCCCCGCAATCCGGGCAGTAAGAAACATCTTTATCCGGCGCAATTTTAGCATGCTGACATTCATGATTTTTTCTAAACAACTCCAAAATATTCATATTTTCTATTTAATGATTTTAATTCAGTAGTCAAATATATATATAGTAAATACCAAATATAGCCATTCGGGTAATTGTTTTTTGTATTTGTCTTATGTTTAATAAAATCATTAAAGATAAATCTTTTTCATACTTCCAGCTATTCTTAATTCCAATGAGCCTTTAAGGCTCTTTTTTTTTTGAGTGGAATGTAAATTAAAATGCCTGAATAAGAAATATTTTTATATCACTTTCGAGGCGTTCAATCCTTTTTACATACTTATAATCTTCAAGTTGAGTCAAAATAAGAACAACCGCAGGTTTTTTACCTGTCATTTTTGCATAATAAAGAGACTGCCCTATACTTTCAGCCCATTTTTTAGCAAAATCGAATTCAATCGCATAATCTTTTGAAAGGCAATCTACACGCGTATTATCCCACAAAATAAATTCACGTTTGCCAAAATCGTCGGTGCACCACTGGCTTACATAATAAGCCTCTTTCATTTTCGGAAGCATGCTCTGGGTTTCATAGAGTTTTTTGGGGACATAATTTAATGTCAGATAAAAAACTCCGCTTGCAATACATAAAAACGAAAATAAAAATGCAATAAACTTATTTCTAAAACGATATTTTTTTGACGATTTTCTAACCATGTAATTATTATAGCAAAAAATTTTTTTAGCGGTTTTATACAAAACATGAAGATACAAAATCAAAAAACTGCGAACGTAAATTTTGGTGCTTTACATATTGCAAGCACAAAGAATTTTATAAAAGGTACGGAAACACCTGTCGAAATTTATAAAATTCATTCACAAAATGATATAGAATATCTGAACAATTTAAAAAAGCTGAAAATAAAAGATTATATGCCTAATATGGACAAAAATCATTTAGAAATTTGGCAGACAATATTTAATATGGCGGTAAATCAGGCAAAAAATTCAGGCATTTTGGCATTTTGTCATAACAAACCTTGTGGAATTATAAATTTTTGCCTTGAAAGAAATTCTTATAAATTAAAAACTATTTGCGCACTTCCAACAGCACAAGAAACAAAAATCCCTAATACAGGAAACACTCTTTTCAGTATATTAATAAATGATTTTTTGAAAAGTGATGCTTCAAGAATAGAATTGAATGCAATAACAAACGGTCCGTTCTCTGCGGTTTCAAAATACATGGCATTAGGATTCAAACAAGTTTACGGCGAAAACGGAATTGTAGTAATGAGAAGCAGTAGAGATTCTCTGACGAATACTTATAAAAAATTAACCAATTTTATAAATATAAAATTCCATGAAAATCCACAAGATGTTGATTTAAAATTGCTTGAATCAGAAAAAATTTAATATATCTTTTTAAAAATAAACTTCCTAAACAAATTAATTAATTAATCATAAAAATTTTTATCAACATGCCAGTTATTTCTTATAAGTTTTTCAAAACAATAATACCCTGCAAGATTTGAAGTAGATTTTTTGCTGCAATTATTATTAACAACATCATCTGATTCATGCTTTCCAGCAGGTACAAAACCTACATCAGGCGAAAATATAAACATAAAAATATCTTTACCTACAATATTCGGATTATTATAACCGTTAATATCTACAAAAACGGCAAGAAAATCCGAACCATTTTGTTTAAACTTCACCCCGAAACGACCATCCGCAGAATAGTCATAAGCATCAATATTGACACTATACCCATCAGAAGTTTGAAATACTATTATATCCTCACCAATACCTACACCATCCCTGCCATACTCAGGATTGCCACCATTTAAAATTTTTACACCTTTCGCCCAACAACCTTCAGTATCAACACATTCTTTAGTAATTTTTAATTGCGGTTTTAATGCATTTGTGTACCAATTATTAATGCTGCTGAGACTATTGTTTTTTACACTTAAAGATGAAATATCCCCGTTTTTTGCAACACTATAAAGCATTGCTTGGGATAAAACAGAATAAATTTTCTTCAATCTGTTAACCATAACAATCTCATCTACTTTTTGCACAATAAGAGGCATAGTCATTGCTGCGACCACACCAATAATGCCGAGAGTAATCAAAATTTCCGATAGAGTAAAAGCTTTTTTCATAAATCTAAATCCTCTTTATAATGTTTTTATTGTTATCAAAACAGTTTATAAACCATTTTTTATTAATATAAACTATTGTAACAAATATGTCAAGTTCGTACAATTAATAAATGAATGATAGCGATTTTTTGAAAAAATTAGGTTTAAAATTAAAAATATTAAGATCTTTAAAAGGTGTTTCACAGGATGATATTGCAAATGAACTCAATATTGACAAAAGTTATTACAGCAAAGTTGAACGGGGCTTAACGAACGCAACCGTCACATATCTTAAACACCTTGCAGATTATTTGAAAGTTGAATTGTCCGAACTGGTGGATTTTAATATAAAACTTTAAAAATTGACCGCTGATATTATTAATGATTTAATAAAAATATGAATTACATATTTTATTTTTTGATAGTAATTTCAATAATTGCAGGAGCCTTGAACGGAAAGCTTTCCGATGTTGTAAACGCGATTTTGCAGGGTGCGGAACTTTCTGTAAAAGTTGCATTTTCGCTTATCGGTATAATGGCATTCTGGCTGGGAATGATGAAGATTGCAAAAGAATGCGGACTTATTGATATTATTGCAAAAATAATCAAGCCTCTTACAAAAAGACTTTTCAAAGAAATTCCTTCGGATTCACCTGCGGTCGGAGATATCGCGATGAGTATTTCAGCAAATGCTTTCGGGCTTACAAATGCAGCAACTCCAATCGGGATAAAGGCAATGGAGGAACTTCAGCGAAATAACAAGGATAAACATTCAGCCTCTAACGCTATGTGTATGTTTCTCGCAATGAATACCGCTGGATTTCAACTTGTTCCGGCAACAGTAATTGCCGTACTCATTTCCATCGGCTACAAAAATCCGACGTCAATAATAGCACCGACTCTGCTTGTAACTTCAATTGCATTTGTGAGCGCTGTTATTCTTGCAAAAGTTTTTGAAAAAATCTGGAAGCCGCAAAATGACGGAGGGCAAGACTAATGTTCAATTCCGTTATGAATTTTTTATCACTCTGGGCTTTGCCTGGATTAATTCTTTTAATATTAACAATGGGATTAATAAAAAAAGTCCCGCTTTATGAAGTTTTCACAGACGGTGCCAAAGAAGGATTTAAGGTTTCTGTCAATATAATTCCGTATCTTGTGGCTATAATCGTTGCAATCTCCATGCTGAGGGCATCGGGAGTTATTGAACTCGCAGGGGCCTTATTTGCTCCGATTTTGACACATTTTAATATTCCTGCAGATATCCTTCCTATTGCAATAGTAAGGTCGCTTTCAGGCTCGGCAGCTCTTGGAATATTTTCGGATATAGCGAATTCACTGGGACCCGACAATTATGCGACAACACTTGCTGCGGTTATGGTGGGAAGCAGCGAAACAACTTTTTATGTGCTTGCAGTATATTTTGGTGCAGTTGGAATTAAAAAACTGAGATACGCGCTTATTGTAGGATTGCTTGCCGATTTAATAGGAATTATCGCGGCTATAGCGGTTTGTAATTTAATGTTCTTATAGTTTATAAATCTCTTTTAAGACAAACAAATCATTTTCGCTTGGCACGGAAATATTTTTCTGATGCGGAACATACATAATATCATCTGCATCGACGCCATGACCCAAACCTACTGAATGCCCGAATTCATGAAGGATTGCGCAATAAATACTTAAATCCGTAGTCTCTTTGCCTGAATATTCATTTGGTAAGCCTATATCAATAGAAATTTTCATAATTCTATCGTTAATGACACTCAGGTATTTACACATACCTTCGTAAGTTCTTCCGACCTTAACCCAATGAACGACAATATCCGCCTGGGCGGGTTGCGAAACAACAGAAAATTGAAGATTTATTCCATTACTTCTAAAAATATTGTTCCAGGTTTGCAAGGCTTTTTCCACATAAGAATACATTACTTCTTTCTGAGAATACATTCCGACTATCGGGGTAATATGTACATAAACGAGAGGCTTAACCCAACGACAGAGTTTTCCTCTAATCATGGAATTTTGAATGTATTGATTAATATTTTGCGAAACTGCCATATTTAAATTATATACAAAAAACTAAAATTAGTCACAAGCTTTGTCGAACAGACAACTGAATATTCTTAAATTACAGTTTATATGGATAATCATCCTTGATTTCCCAGTTGTCGTACTCAACAAGTATTGTGCAATGATGGGGATTTGCTTTACAAGCTTTTATCATCTCTTCTCGGTTTTTAGGATAGTGCTCTTCGTATTCTTGTTTGTTTCCACAATAATAACTTCTTAGCACGGTTTTTATTCCGTAGCAAACATTTGGCGGGCACAAAATAAACGGAAATATATCTTTTCCTATTTGATTAGGTTTTTGTTCACCGTTATAGTCATAATAGATATCGTAACAAGCACCTATCTTAACTGTTACCGTTGAACCATCAAGAAATCTCATTTTTGCAGCAGGTCTGTTGCCGGCAGGATCTTTGCTTTCTGTTATATCAATATATTTTGTATAAGGTTTTATATAAGTGTTCAAAAAATTTAAACTTGCAACACTGTTGTTAGATTCACCCCTCACCCAACCTGAGTGCGGTCCATACTCGGCTTCTGCAAATAAAATGGCCTGAGAAAAAGTCGATACAAACTTTTTAAAACGTGCCGCCGCTTCTTGTTTCTTATGTTTCTGAATCAAAGTCGGCATAGTCATTGCCGCTACTATTCCGATAATTCCTAATGTTATTAATACCTCGGCTAGAGTAAAGGCAATTTTCCTCTTCCCTCTATCCTTACTTGTGCCTCCCTGCATTTTAGTGTCAGGGTGATGTGCCTCAGGCACACGATTGCGGGTCAAGCCCGCAATGACGTTAGATATTCCTTTTTTCATACATCCTCCGTTCTCTATACTATTTTTTATTTTAACTTTTTTCAACACTGATGTCACCGTGTTAGTAGGCACAGTGAGGGGTGCAGAGGTTTTTATTTTTATTTTATCGTTTGCGTTGGGTAATCCTAAGAAGACATTTTTTGTCAAAAACGCTTTTAAAAAATTCGTGTATTTTGTAATTATTCGTGCTAAGTGATTTTCACTTTTTCGTTCCAAGGTAGTGCTGCGACTCAGTCGCCCCCCCCCCCGAAAATACAGTCATATCAATGGTTTCCATAGATTCCCCCGTTCTTTATTCTTCAACTTCTTCTTTATATGTAATTATAAACCATTTTTATATATTTTTGCACTGATGGAACAGGGTCGTAGCCGCCTTCATTCCACGGGTGACATTTAAAAATTCGTTTTATACCAAGCCATCCGCCTTTCATAACGCCATACTTTTCTATTGCCTGACGTGTGTATTCAGAACAGGTTGGCGTGAACCTGCATGACGGTGGTGTATGACGTGATATCATTTGATAAATTTTAATCAAAAACAATACGACTTTTTTCATTAGTCATGTCCTTTAGTTAGCTTACCGCATAATTATCGCCGATTGTATCAACAGCCTCAACCTTGATGTCGGTAATCAATTCGGAATAAGAGATTACGACAATGGTCGGAATATGACGTTCAAGAAGCTGATACAACGGCAAACGAATTCTCGGAGAACACAATATGACAGGTTGTTGTCCGCATGCCTGCTGTGCACGAACAATTGTCGTTGCCGCAGATTCAATTAATTCCTGAACCTGCATCGGATTCAACAGGAACATTGTTCCGAGTTCGGTTCTCTGACAGCTGTCGTCAAGAATTTTTTCCCACTCAGGAGAAAGCGTTAAGGCATATAGAACCCTGTCATCACCGACATTCGACAAACATATTTGTCTACCGAGCGCGGCTCTCAAACGTTCTGACAGAATATCGGGTTCTTTGGAGAATCTGGCGTAATCGCAAAGTCTTTCAAATACGAAAATGATATCCTTAATAGAAACTTTTTCTCTGATAAGGTTAACAAAAATCTTACGCAAATCACTTGTAGAAATAATTGTCGGCACAAGATCATTAACAAGAGTAGGGTCTTGGGAACGAACAAGTTCCATAAGTTTAAGCACGTCGGTTTTTGTCATAACTTCATCAACGTGTTTTCTTACACATTCCTGCAAGTGAGTAACGATTACATCGGTTGAATCAACTGCGGTAACCGAACGTGTAGCCTTTGCGTCTTCAAAATTAATCCAGTACGCCTGAGTTTGATAAGTAGGGTCAATACCGATAATTGCATCCTGCGGAACATCTTTTCTCACAGAATCCCACTGATCCGCAATAACCATTAAACGACCCGGGTATACATAACCTGTAGCAACAGTATTTCCGCGAATTGAAATCATATATTCATTCGCGTCTAAAGCTGACGAGTCCATGATCCTTATGTTAGGCAAAATATATCCGAGTTCGTCGGTAACTCTTTGACGAAGTGCGGCAATTTTGGCGAGCAATTGACCTTCCTGATCAGGATCAGCAATTACAAGAAGGTTTGAACCAACCTGTAAGCTCAAAACATCAACACCTAAACGTTCGTACATTCTGTTCGGGTTAACAAGGTCTTGCATATTCTGACGAACGCTTTCCAATTGTCCCAGTTGTGATTGGACATCAGCATTAATCAATACTGAGAAGCCTGCAACGGCAAGCCCTATCCCCATAGCAAGGAACGGAAACCACGGCAGACCAGTATAGCCCGACGTCAGTGCCATAAATAGCAAGAATCCTCCCGCAAAGAATAATGCGTAAGGTTTACTCATAATCTGACCGGTAACATCAGAACCCAAAGAAGAACTTTGTGCCGAAGAACGTGTCATAAAAATACCTGCCGCAATTGACATCAAAAGCGACGGAACCTGTGATGCAAGACCGTCACCGATTGTTAATGTTGTATATTTACTAACGGCTTCTCCGACAGGCATACCGTTCATAACACAACCGATACACAAGCCCCCGATAATGTTAATCAGTGTAATAATGATACCTGCAATAGTATCCCCTTTTACGAACTTCATCGCACCGTCCATAGAACCGAAGAGGTTTGATTCTCTTTGCAAGTCTTCACGTTTTTTTGTAGCTTCTTCAGGTGAAATCAAGCCGGCGTTAAAGTCAGCGTCGATAGTCATCTGTTTACCGGGCATAGCGTCCAGTGCGAATCTGGCTGCAACTTCCGCAATACGTTCGGCACCTTTTGTAATTACCATGAACTGTACAACCGTGATAATAAGGAAGATTACACCCCCGACGACCATGTTTCCGCCCGTAACGAATGTTCCGAAAGCATGGATTACTTCACCCGCTTCGCCTTTTGCAAGAATTACCCTGGTAGAAGCAATTGAAAGACAAAGCCTGAACATCGTTCCGACAAGAATAATTGACGGGAATGATGAAAGTTCAAGAGTTTTTTGAACATAAAGAGCGAACATCAAAAGGACAACACCAAGAGTAATATTAACGCAAATACAGAAGTTAATAATCGGATTCGGAAGTTCGACAAGGAGAATTAACAGCAATGCCAAAACGAACAATGCCATAAATAATTCACTCATCGGATTTGAATTTGGTGCTCCCCCTCCCTGTGCCATTATACTTCTCTCAACGCCTCACTTATTACTGACAATTGGGTTTCAATCGTCGCATCTACCACTCCGTTTGCCGTCGTAACCATACAGCCGCCTTCCGTAACATTTTCGTCCGACAGCACGCTTACTTTAGCGTCCATTCCCGCAAGATTAAGAATTTCGGGAACAGCCTGTTTTGTTGTGTCAACCTGTGTAGGATTAACACGAAGAACAACTTTTGTTTCTTCTTTTGACAAACCTTTCAAAACTTCTACAATCATATTCATAAGCACCTGAGGATCTTCCGATACTTCTTTTTTAATAATTTTCTTTGCAATTTCAACACTGATTTCCAGTAAATTCGGGGAAATCTGTTCATAAACCTCTTGCGGAGCATTCATAAATGCATTCAGAGTTTCCCTTATTAAAGAAACATCAGCCTTCGCCTGTTCCAATCCAGCCTGATAACCTTCTTTTGAAGCGGCTTCTCGAATTGTATCAGCCTCTTCTCTGGCACGTGAAATCAAATTTCTGTCATCAACGCGTCGGAATCCGCGGCGTCTGTCACCGCGTCTGCGCTCCTGTCGTTGTGAAAAATCAATGTTATCAAGACTAAATAAGTCAATATCATCTGGGTTTTCAGACTCTACAGGGGCAGCGGAAAAGTCAACAGCTTCGGTTTCTTCAGGAAAATTATCATTTTCAAAATTTTCATCATCGTAAACATTCTGAGGTTCACTGTCATAATTTTCCATACCAAAAATTTCCTCAGCTTCATTATTGTCGGTTTGAACAACTTGAGGCTCAGGAGTTTTTTGAATTTCTTGATTCCCGCGTCTTAAAATTTTCTTTTTAATAATCATGATTCAATAATATTATACACCATTCTCAAGGTGAGTGGCAATAATATCCGCAACACGCGGAGGCATTTGGTAATATTCATTTTCAAGCGCGTTAAAAACGAATCTTCTGACTTTTTGTCTTTCCAGTTGCAGAGCGAGTTCCAGCTTATTTTTATCATAAGTTTCGGCTGCGGCTTTAACACGTTCGACTACTTTATTTTTGTTAATTTCTGTTGCGCCGGGTAAATTTTCCGCAATTTCATCAAGACATTTCATTGTCAATGTAGGGTCAACTTTATCTTCAAGCCCGTCAACATACATATATTTAATTACGGTACCTGCGGTTTCCTGGTCAAAACGCTCGAGGATAGATTGAACTTTTTCCTCATCAACACGTTTTAAGAGTAACGCTACGGTAACTAGTTTTAAAAGTTTCGGAGGCGCATAAGTATTATTTTGTTGCGAGGCAACTCCCGAACCACCCTGAACCGCAGGAACAGAATTTTGCGGAACAGATTGCTGCGGCACAGGCTGCGGAGCCTGTTGTTGAGGTGTAGGAGGCGGTGGAGGAGCTTGCTGTGCTGCTTGCGCCTGTTGAACCTCGCCACTTTCCTGCATTTGCTGCATCATTTGATCAATATTTGATTGACTGGAAGCTTTTTCCATCAAAGCGTCATCAATTTGACCTTTTGTTTTCAATTCCGCAATAGCGTCAAGCCAAGTTTTTTTAACATGGTGTTCAATTAATTGCAAAATCTGGTCTTGCGGAAGCCCTTGTTTAAATGTTTGTTTGGCAATTTCAAAGATAGTGAACGCAATCTTCTGCATAACACTATCCCAATGCATTTGCGGAATTCCCGAACGAATCAGGTCAACAGATTTGTGAAACGACCATTCCGCAATAATCTGCGTAATCATAGCCGCCTGATCTGCCGTAAAATTCGATTCGGTGTCGTTATAAAGTGCTTCGCCAGCTAAGGTCGAAAAGTTCAATAAGGTATTCGCAACGTAAGCCTTCTGATTCTGGTCAAAGTCCTGTGGAACCAGTTCTTGCGCCTGTTGCGTTAAATTCTGTGCAAATTCTTTATAATCAAATCCTTGTATTGCCATGACTGCTTACGATTGTCGAAAAATCGCCTTTCTATATATTGTTACGCCCCTTTTTCTATCCAACTCTTAATCTTGTCTGCCGCGTCTTCGCCATCAGCGTCAGAAAGATTTGCCGACATATTTTCAAGCGTACTGAGCATTTCCTGAGGCGAACGAATTGCGATATATTCTCTGTTTTGTTGTTCCAGCAATCCTTCAGCAAGTTCGCGTTGCCTGTCGGTTAATTGAGCGGCCCTCATATTAACGTCGCTCAATTCTCTGTCTTGTTCAGCTTCTTTTTGCCTCAAGCGTTCAACTTCCATAGCATTCGCTTCCTGAATTTGACGAACTTTATCCGATACTGCTTTGAATACGATTATCAGACCGACAGCACTCAATGCTACCGCCAACCACCAAGGGTTACCACTTTCGTCAGGTTTCGGAAGGTTAACAGGTCTGTCTGACGCCAAATAAGGGTCAACAGAATCAGAAAATGCAATAGAAACATTCTCTGGATTTACTTTTGGACTTGCAGCTTTTGCAACGAGAGCTTTGAGTTCTTCAAGTGTAGTTTCTGCCGGAAGTGCACTTTTTTCCATTGTAACAGCAACAGAAATATCTTCTACCATACCCGGTTTGAGGTATTCGTTTAACTGAGTTTTGCTAACGCCATATTGAGTTTCTCTTGCCTGACGGGAATAGCTTCTATCCTGACTGGAATCAGCACCACCGCCTGCAATGCCGTTAGGAAGATATACACTTACGGCATTAACATTTTTATTACTGTCACGAGTTTGATCACCCAGCCCTTCGGTGAAAGATTGTTCGTTTACCGAAGCTTTTCTTTCAGGATCGTAATCAGTACTGTATTTTTCGGCAGGAGCCTGACGCAAGAATGTACTTACCGTTGCTACGTAGTTTCCTTTACCTATAAGTCTGTCCAATTGGAGTTGAACTTTTTGCTGCATATATTTGTCATTTTCTTCCAGTTTGGCAAGCATTTCATCAGAAGCGTTCATAATGCTGTGATAAACATGCCCGTTTGTATCGGAAATTGCAATATTTTCGGCTTCCAATCCCGAAACACTCCCGAGAAGAAGGTTTGTAATAGCTTTAACTTTCAACTGATCAAGTTTCGAACCTGAAGGGATAACAAGCTGAACAGTTGCAGTAACAGGTTTTTGCATAGACGTAAACATAGTCTGTTCCGGAATAGAAATAAATACAGACGCATTTTCAACGCCGTCAATTCTTTTGATTAATCTGGAAAGTTCACCGTTGATTGCACGTGTAAGTCTAATTTTTTTATCTTCTTTTGTAGAAGTGAAATCGCCTTTGTCAAAAACTTCCAAGCCTACGTTTTGATCCATCAATCCGCTTTGAACAATTGTCATAATCGCAATATCACGTTGTTCGGTGGTACACTTTTTCATACCCGTGGTACAGTCGCCTTTTTTAAGATAAATATTAGATTTTGTACCATCTAATCCACGGCTTGCAGCAATACCTTGTCTTGCCAGGAGCGACTGAATCTCGAGAGCTTTACCCAAATTATCGGTAGTAAGAAGAATTACGTCCTCTTTCAACGGTTGTTCGCTCACTGCGGTTCCGTTTTTGGAATTATTGGAAGAACCTGCAATCGAAAGCGTTACAATAAGCGCCAACACCACTACGGCTGTGCCTATAATTCCGAATAATAAAGGTTTGTTCTCTAAAATCTTTGAAAAGTCCATTTTGTCCCCGGTCTGTATTTACTACAAATTGCTACAATATATTCTACACCTGAATCTGCATAACTTTATCATACGCTTGAATGACTTTTCCGACGGCTTGCGTTGCAATGTTAACGCTGATTTCGGATTTTGCCATTGCTGTCATAACATCGTGGATATCGACATTCGTATTTCCCGAAACAACATCCTTTAACAAGTTATCAGGAGCGTTCAATTCCGTGTTAAAATTCTCTACAAGCCCTGAAAACACACTCTTGAAATCACCTGTCGCAGGTTTTTCAACTCTTTCCATACGCGCAGAAGGCATTCCGTATATTCCCGAATCCAATTTTGTGTGTTGAATTCTGTCTGCGAGATTGTAACTCGGATAAAAATTGCTCATATTATAAATTCCTCCAATTTTATTTTACAGTACTTTGGCGTAATTTATACATCTTTTGCATAAAAATCATTCGTTCGTATGAGGATTTCATACAAAAAAGTACATGCTGCTTACTGTAACATGTACTTAATGATTTTTTGCAAAATGTCATGATTAAACTTCTTCGAGTTCTCGTCTGATATCATCGACTGTAACATGGAGTATCGGAGAATCCGCGTCTTTTCTTAAGACAACATTTTTAATTCCTGATTGAACAATGAATCTTTTACAGAGAATACAAATAAAATTATGCCCCCAAATATACATTGTGGCATCTTTACATCTGTCTTGTCCCGCCTGAATGATAGCATTCTGTTCAGCATGAATGGAACGGCAGGTTTCGTATCTTGTTCCTGATTCGATTTTATTTTTAATTCTGTAGCATTCACCGCGTTCTGCACAGGACTCGACTTTTGAAGGGGTTCCGTTATAACCCGTTGCTTTAATTTTTTTATCTTCACCGACAATTACGGCGCCGACTTGCGCTCTTATGCAATTAGAACGACTGGCACAGGTTTTCGCAAGGTCCAAAAAATAATCTTCCCACGACTTTATATCCATTTTCTTAACTCCTTGAAATTTTGACTTTTGTAATAATCATCGCAATATTATATTTGTCCGCGAGTGCTATGATATCTTTATCTTTAGCCGAACCGCCGGGCTGGATAATCAAAGAGATTCTACCCTGAGCCGCAGCATAGATTCCGTCAATAGTCGGAAGCGTATTGTCCAAAACCATCACGGCATTTTTAGATGTATCACAGGCTGTATTCAACGCTTCTTCGACTCCTCGTACTGGGTTAAGATTACCCTGAGAAATTGCTTCTGTTTTAAAATTATTCGCAATAACAATGGAATTTGTTCTTGTATATTTTGAAATTTTCCATGCAAAAACCCCGTCTTCAATCTGTTCTTTTGTAGGTTTTGCTTTTGTCACAATCTGGAAAGACTGCGGGCTGAGGTCTTTTTTATTTAAATCCTGAACAAGAGTCCCGAAAGGTGTCATCTTAATACTTTTATGCATATAAGATTTATATTTTCTCAGCGGAGTGTTAATTTTTACAATCTTAAGAAATAAGTTTGAACGCAAAAGCCTGAACGCCTCTTCATCAAAATCGGGAGCAACAATTACCTTTACCGCCATAGAGTTAATATGTTTTGCGACATTCAGGTCAATTTTTTGAGAAAAACCTATAGTTCCGAAAAATGATGCAATAGGGTCACAATCAAAGGCTTTGTTATAGGCTTCTTCAATTGTTCTTCCCAAAGCGACTCCGCACGGCATTGAATGAGAAACTATTGCAACTGCATTTACGTCATAAAATTCACTTATGATATTCGTAACCTCGACAACATTATTAATCTCATTGTAGGAAAGTTGTTTATCGTCAACAACTTCATAATCAATCATCTCAGGAGATTTATAAAAATCAGCATGTTGCTGCGGATTTTCTCCATATTTTAAATCCCAATGAGGTCCGTATTCGTACTCATCTGTTTTTTGCCAATCATTTGGCGCTTCTTCTGTATTTTCAAAAATTCTTACATTAACTCTTTTTGCCATAGCCACCTCTCTTTTTAAACTTATCATAAAAATAAATTTTAAAACCAATATATTACATTGTCTTAGTATTTCGTTACCAATAGGGCAGTTTTATAATATTAATGTTGAAATAATTTTATTTTTTGAATATAATTCTGTTGTCAAGATTAAAATTACAGAGGGAAAAATGGCAAGTAACAGAATTACCGAAGGCGTAGGCAAAAAAATAGTAGAAGCATTAAAAAATCAATCTGATATTGAAATTACTCCTATTAAAGAAGAAGAATTCAATACTCCGGAGTTTGAACCTATTGAAGATTCGGAAACGGTTAATTCAAATATAGAAATGACCGCCATTGAACCTGATATAATACAACAACCTGAAATTCAGACCGCTCCTGCATTTAATTTCGCAGGCACTCAACACATAAATGAAGCATTTAATTCAAACTTACTGAATTTTCAACAAAAAGAAAATATTCATACAGTTGAAGACTTTGAACTTCCTGCAAACGTTGCGGTCTTGAAACAACTCATCAATAAACTTCCGTCAGGCGTTTCAAAACAAACCGGCGCACAAATAATTAAACAAACTATGGAAGCCCTCGGAATTTCTATGACAGGCGTCCTGCAAGAAGCGCAACAGGTTCAGGAAAATATTAATCAGTCAGCAAGAGATTGCCAAACTAATATTTTGGAATACAAAAAACAAATTTCTATTCTTGAAGCGCAAGCCCAAAAATATCAAAGACAATTTGCTGTTGTGAATGATATTATCAGCTTATTCATCCAAACAGGTGTTTAATCATAACCTAATTATTGATAAGAAAAGGCTTGTTGAATATTTTTATCAACCCGCGCTTTGCACGAATTGTATTCCGTTTCAACCATCTTCAACTTAGTCTGGTATTGCAGCATTTGCTGTTCAAGTTTCTGGTCAAGAAGCTTTAATTTTGCCTGCCGCTGATTGAGAGTTTTTACGATAGGGTTATCAGAATCATAATCGTTACCGACCTGCATTAAATCGTTACAGGAAGTCATCAATTCCGAACGTGTTTGAGTAACGAGAGAAATTTTGTATTCCAAATCCATCCTGACGTTATTCAGATATTGCATCCTGATTGTATCGACTATGAGACCCATTTTCTGTTCCTTCTATCTTGTTTCGTTAAGGTTATTCCCTTTCAAGAAACTATGCTGATTGTTTTCTGCAATCAACTGCTCCATTTTCTGAAATTGGTGTCTGTGATAATTCAATCTGTATTGTGCCATTTTTAATTTCTTTTTCATTGTCAAGAAATCACGAATACCTTCAACAATCGAATTTACCATAGCCTTGATTGGGCTTTTCCTTATTAAGAAATTCCTTGAATATATCAAAAAATCTACGATTCTTTTTATATTCATCTCTAAAGTTTCAAGAAACATTTTTCTCCTTACACTTTAGACCTACATGTATATAAAAACACCAATCGAAATTTTATTGCGTTATTTCGTAATGTTTGTTAACATGTCTTAACTAAAGTGATTTCATTGTTGAATTGTCGGCAACGTTTGAACAGGTTATGTTTTCCCGTTCTTTTTTGTCTAACGGAAAGTTAGACTGAAACTTTAATGCTGATAACGGATGTGAAAACAATCCGCAATAAAATTTTACAATTCCGTTAATAACGCTACACACTATATTATTTTGTGACATTTTCTTTCTCATAATCCTATAAGTTTTGGATAGCTTTACTATCACCGTCAATTGATTCTTTCAGCATTTTCTTCACAACATCGCCCTGAGTATCAAGCATTTTGCAAACAGTTTCGATGTTTCTTACTTTATTTGAAAGAATAGTGTCGGCATTTGCGGTAATATTACCTGTAATATTCTGATAAGCGGCGAGGGCAGCCGAAGTAGTACCTTGCATAAGGTTACCCATAACAATTGCAGGAAGCCCGAACTCACCAAGATATGGTGCTGCAGCCTGCATAATACCGCCCCACCCCGAGATTATACCCGCGGCAGGCAGAACAATATTTCTTCCGAGCCAGCCGTAACCGTTTGCAGCACCTACACCGTAAGCAGCAGCACTTGCTACATCAGCGATTCCGCCCATATTTGAAGCAAAACCCGTTGCAACACCGTTATTAGTACCCCATCCGCTTATGGATGCAGCGCCGCCGGTTGCACTTCCGCCAAGCCCCCATGAAATAGGAGCGGCACCACCAGGGAAACCTGAATAGTTATACAAAGAATCAATACCGTAAGCAGAACCTCCTGAAAACGGAGAAGAATAAGAGGTTCCGGGAATATTCATCGATTCTGAAGCTCCAAATACGTTAGCATACGCAGATGGTGAAAATAAACTTGCCATTCTGTACAAGAAACTTCCTGCCATTTCAAAACCGGTACCGCTTCCCGAACCTGATACGGTCAAATCTCTCAATTTGTCGTAAGTTTCAAAAAGCTGAGCTTTTGCGTCTCCGCTTGCGGAGCCGAATCTGTTTGCTATTACCAGATAACTGTCGTTTTTGTATGCCATTTGTACCTCTTTGTTTTGTTATGCCGCTGTTTTGTAAGGGCTGATTTTATTATTCGAAAGTTTTGAATGTAGATTCGATGTTCTTGTCAATAACCTTTTTGACCGCTTCCATTTCGGTTTGAAGTGCTTCCTGTTCCGTATCCAGTTGTCGAAGTCTTAATTCAAGGGTTCTGTCTTGTTGTTGGATTCGTTCGGTTTTCGCGTTAATATCCTGAATAGCTTTTTCATAAACCTGCATATCATAGTTATACTGATTCATTGCATCTTGATAAGCAGCTTCATCGGTTTCGGTTTCTGTATTGAGATAATATGTTACCGAGGAATCCTGAAAACGAATTGTTTGCGGACGACCGGCTTCATCAAGGTCTACCATTGCTTTTTCTGTTCTTTCAATTTTTGTTTTTACGTCTTTTGCAACGTAGTAAGTTAATTTATCCTGATTTTCAGTAGGAAGAGATTGATCAGGACCGCTTATTGCAGAACTTGTCAAATCATTTGCACAGGCAAATCTAACTTCACCCTGATATGTCCACATATAGATATCTTCTTCAGGGTTTGCAAGTGCAAACTGAGTATCAGGCCAATCTTTAAGAATTTGTTCATAAGCTGCTTTTTGAGTTGAATCTGCAGGATTATATCTTTCAACTTTGCAGTTACCGACATAAGTAGGAATGCCCGGATCTACAAAATAATCTATAGGATCGCCTGTTCCTTCTATTTCAGTTTGGCTTGTAAAGTGAATAAGCCCTTTATCATCGGTATAACATCTCAAATCGTCAATATTTTTACTCAAAGACGGGTATTCTTCAATCAAATTATCGTAAACTTTTTTCTGTTCCAAATTTGTAGGGTCAAATTTTGTTATCTGATGACCGTTAACCGTATAAGTCAAATTGCCTGTAGGCTCTGTTGTAACAATATCAGCTCTGGTTATTGAAGCTTCCGCTGCATTATTTGTAGCAGGGTCGATATATCTGTCATTCACATCTCCAGTGCCTTTTAACTCTTCTTTTGATACAAAATGAAGAGTACCATCAGCATCGGTATATGTCATCATATCGTTTTCTTGCATATCAGGATAGAACGTCGATAATTCATCAAAAACGTTCTTTTGAGCTGCGTCGGCAGGGTCATAAGGGGTTACATTAAAGCCATTGACTGTATATGTAGGTTGTTCTACAGTATCAATATCTTTTCTTGCAATCGCATCTTTTGTCGGAACATCGGCTTCTGTAACCTGAGGATTAGACAATTTGTTCTGAACCCCTGTATAAATATCTGCATAGTGGAAGTGCGTGATTAAGTAATTGTATCCGTCAGGGTCATTTTGCAATTCTACCATATTAGAAATTTCTTCACCTTCAAGCCCGTCATTATAAGAGTATTTCAATTTTGTAAAATCTTGAGTACTTGGAGCGGTAGGAACTTCAAGTGCAAGGAGATCGTTAAAAGTATTCGCACTCTGGTTTGCCAAAGCCGTACGAGCCTGGTTGACCTGTTGTCCTTCATATTCTACGTTGGTTTTTCTGGCGGTTAATGCCAAATATCTTGCCTGTGAAGCTGCCATACCCATAAGCTGCTCTCCTCTAAAATTGTCTAAAATTTCTACTACATGTCTTTTTATAATTATGTTTTCAAAAAAGTCAACATAACTATTATGATTATACGGTAATATTAAGAAATTTATACATGCCAATTCAAAAAAATCATTCATTTGCAGTAGAAAAATGCCAAATTTACATAATATATGTTATCAAAAACAAAAAAGCTCTCCTGCTTTTTTATAAGCGGGGCAATTGCGCCCCTAGCCCTAATTTTTACATTTAATTTACTTGGGCGCTATGCGCACCCAAACCCGCACTAGCATTCTTTTTCTTTTTTGCGACGAAAAGAAAAAGAACGCTAGGCAAGAAAAAGAAACACGCTGATTATATACCGTCACTAAATTCAACCCTAGCCGTGCAAACTCGCTACGCTCAGACAGTGCACGGCTTGTTACTGTTTCATTAAGTGACGGTAAGCAAAATCCGTACCCTCACCCAGCCCCCTCTCCCAATGGGAGAGGGATAGTGGCTTCCGATAACATATATTATGCATGGAAAAAGCGACCGCTCATTAGAGCGGTCGCTTTAATTTATTACTCCATTATTCTGCAGATTCTTCAGCTTGCGGTTCTGTTACCGTCAAAGCAATTCGTTTATCGGTCGGATTGAATTTCAAGATATATGTCATAATCTTGTCGCCGACTTGTAGAATATTTCCTGTTTGGTTTTGAGATTCAACAACTTCGTTGTGAGGAAGAAGTGCTTCAACCCCTGGGAATACTTCTACAAATGCACCGAAATGCTTGATTCTTGTAATAGTACCTTCAACTTTGTCGCCTTCTTTGATTTGTTTTTCAGCTTCTAACCACGGATCCGGTTCAAGATTTTTCAAACTCAAAGAAACACGTTGTTTTTCGTGGTCTACAGCGATAACTTCAACATCAATTTTATCGCCCACTTTCAAAATATCTGTAGGATGGTCAATCCATCTCCAAGAAAGTTGTGACAACGGAAGAAGCCCGTCGATTCCACCCAAATCAATGAACGCACCGAAATCGGTAATTCTTACAACGTCACCTTTAACAACCTGACCCGGTTCAATTTGAGAGAAAACATTTTTTCTTGCTTCTACAGCGCTATCTTCATATACCTTTTTATTAGAAAGGATGAAGTTATTTTGTTGAGCATCAAGAGTTAAGATTTTCAATTCAATTTTAGAACCGACTTCCAAATCAGTTTCTTTGCTTCTCAATTGTGAAGAAGGAACGAATCCTCTTACACCGGAAATCTCAACAAGGACGCCGCCTTTAACGATTCCTGCAACAGTACCGAGAATTGTCTCGTCAGCAGCTTTAGCTTTTTCAAGTTCTTTCCAAGCATAAGCAAAGTCAACTTTCTTTTTAGAAAGAAGGAATTTACCGTCTTCATCTTCTTCTCTGATGATTAAGAATTCATATTCCTGACCTTTTTCAAATTTATCTTCAGGTTTTTCATCTTTTTCAACAGCTTCGCGAGTAGGAACGATAGCAATGGTTTTTGCACCGATATCAACCATTACGCCGTGGCTGTCATAGCCGCATACGATACCTTTTACAAGGTCACCTTTTTGAAACTTATAATCATACTGTTTCAATAATTCTTCAAAATCTAATTCACTTGATGTCATTTTTACTCCATTGTCTAAGACATTATCTGTTAACTTTGCTACTATTTTAGCAGACAGATGTCAATATGTAAAGGATTTTTAATTTCGCTTAACAAATTTTTACAGCACAAAGCAGACATATTCATCAGAACATGCCTGTCTTTGTTATTGAAATCTTCAATTATTGTTTCAATGAAGCTATAAGTTCATTGATTGCGCTCTCTTGAACTTCGATTTCCGAAATTCTTTCTTTTGTTTGGGCAATAAGTTCGGCAGGAGCGTTAGCTACGAACTTAGGGTTATTAATTCTGCCTGCGAGCGATTTTTTCTCACCCGTAAGCTTATCAAGTTTCTTTTGTTGACGTTTAATTTCTTCGTTGAAATCAATGAGATTTTCAAGCGAAAGAACAATTTTTGAAGCCGAAACAACCGCTGTTGCTGTTTTTTGCGGAGTCGGAGCATTTACGTCTGCGTAGGAAATATTTTCTACTTTCGCAAGACGTTTAATATACGATTCAATTGCTTCAAATACAGGTTTTTCTTCTTCTGTTGCACGAATTTCGATATCCATTTTCAAAGAAGTTGAGATATTGAAACTTTGTCTTACGTTACGCAAAGACTTGATTGTTTCAAAAACAAGTTCCATTTCTTGCGCTTCTTTAGGGAATGAAAGCTTGTCTTCGTAAACAGGAAAATCCGCAACAATAATAGCAGGGAAGTCGCATGCTTTCGGAACAAGCTGCCATACGCGTTCTGTAATATGCGGCATAATCGGATGAAGCATTCTTAATGACATATCAAGAACGTATCTCAATACGCGCTGAGTATTTAATCGTCTGTCATCCTGAACTTGTTTCAGGATCTCATTATCAGGAGATTCCGAACCAAGTTCGGAATGACTATTATTTAATTGAATTTTTGCAATTTCGACATACCAGTCACAGTATGAATTCCAGAAGAAATCATAGAGAACGTGAGCGGTTTCGCCAATTCTGAAATCTTTAATATTTTCATTGATTTCTTTAGCGGTTTTATTCAATTTATCAAGAATCCATTTGTCGGCAATAGTAAGATTATCAAAATCAATATCTTTGTTATCAACACCGTCAAGGTTCATCAACACAAATCTTGAAGCGTTCCAGATTTTGTTGGCAAAGTTTCTGCCGTATTCAAATCTTTCTTCGCTCATCTTGATATCCTGACCGCCGTAAGTACAAAGTGAAGTCATTGTAAATCTTAAAGCATCACATCCGTATTTGTCGATAATTTTAACAGGGTCGATTGTGTTGCCTTTTGATTTAGACATCTTCTGCCCTTTTTCATCGCGAATCAAACCGTGAATATAAACAGTTGAAAACGGTGCTTTGCCTGTGAATTCCAATCCCATTGTAATCATTCTTGCAACCCAGAAGAAAATAATATCAAAACCTGTTACAAGAGTTGTAGTCGGATAGAATTTTTTGAAATCTTCGCTGTCGGTGTTCGGCCAGCCCATAGTAGAGAACGGCCACAAGCCTGATGAGAACCATGTATCAAGACAATCTGTGTCTTGTACGTAATTTGCAGGATCAGGATTTTCCTTAGCGACAACCATTTCACCCGTTACTTTATGGTAGTATGCAGGAATTTGATGTCCCCACCAGATTTGACGCGAAATACACCAGTCGCGAATATTTTCCATCCAGCCGAGGTAATTCTTTTCCCATCTGTCGGGAACGAACTTAATTCGACCGTCTTTTACTGCGGCAATAGCTTCTTTGGCAAGCGGTTCCATTTTTACAAACCACTGTTCGGAAAGAAGCGGCTCAATTGTGGTTCCGCAGCGTTGGCATTTGCCTACGTTGTGTTCGTGGTCGCGGGTTCTGAGGAGGAAGTTATTATAAGAAAGCATTCCGATAATTCTTTCTCTTGCCTCATAACGGTCAAGTCCGTGAAGTTCTGGAGGAACTTCGCCGCAAGCTTTCATTTTACCTTCACCGTCGATTACCCAGATTGGTTTTAAGTTATGGCGCTGACCGACTTCAAAATCGTTCGGGTCGTGTGCCGGCGTAATCTTAACCGCACCCGTACCGAAGTTTTTATCAACATATTCATCTGCAATAATAGGAATTTCTCTTCCTGAAAGCGGAATTATAACTGTTTTACCGACGAGTTCTGAATATTTGTGATCATCAGGATGAACAGCAATTGCAACATCACCGAAAATTGTTTCAGGACGTGTAGTAGCTACGATAATCGCACCTGATTCACCTTTAACCGGATAAGAGATTTCCCACATGTGACCCTGTTCTGTAGCGTATTCGGTTTCAACATCCGAAATCGCAGACTGACAGCGAGGGCACCAATTTACAATGTATTTGCCTTTATAGATAAGCCCTTTTTCGTAAAGTCTTACGAAAACTTCTTTAACAGCATCAGAACAGCCTTTATCAAACGTAAATCTTTCTCTGGAACGGTCAAACGAAGCACCCAGACGTTTGCATTGGTCAAGGATTGCGCCTTTATGTTTGTTAGTCCATTCCCAGGTTTTTTCTATGAATTTTTCTCTGCCCAAATCATGGCGTGTAAGCCCTTCTTTAGCCAGTTGTTTTTCAACAACATTCTGAGTTGCAAGCCCTGCATGGTCTGTACCAGGAACCCATAGGGTTTCAAAACCTGCCATTCTGTGATAACGGACAAGTATATCCTGTAAGGTTTCATCTAAAGCATGTCCCATGTGAAGAACACCTGTTACGTTTGGCGGCGGAATTACTATAGAGTAATGAGGTTTTCCGCTTTTTGCATCAGCGCGGAAGTAACCGCCTTCTTCCCAGAATTTATAAATACTGTCTTCAGTATCTTTTGCATCATAAACCGTAGGTAAATCTTCTATTTTTAACGTTGTCATATAAAAATCCCTCTTATGTTTTGTCGTATATCATTAGAATATCACAAAAAGAGAAATTATTATATAAATCAATAATCAACTTTGAAAGGATATTCCTCAGGGATTCTCCAATTATTATATTGAATTACAGCAGCACAAAAAGCTCTGTTGTCTGATGCAGCACAGCCGTTTGCCGTTGAATTGTACAAAGAGTCAATATTTCCGTCCCACTTAAATTTTACAGGTTCAAAGCCCTTATTATACAAAAATCGCCATGAATTATCTGTAGATGCAGGATAGAATTCAAATTCAAAAACACATATACCGTAAGGATTAGAATATTTTCTTCTGCATTTATCAGGATTTCCCGGATAAAAATACCACTCACGACTCCAACTCGAATGAGTAACAGCCAAAGCGCTTCCGTCAGAAAAATAGTAAACAGGTTTTCCATCAGAAGATATCGTTTTCTTAATAATTTTTATATGTGGTAATAAATATTTTGAAAACCATATGTCTACTTTCGAACTTCCTTCTATTTCATTTCCTTCTTCATCAACTGCCAATCCTCCCAAATCTTCATACCAATATTTTTTGTCACCGTATTCTGATTCTGCCATCTTTACAGCCTGATTGATAGCAGAGTAAAATTTTTGTAATCTTGTTTCAACTACACGATTACGGTATTTTTGTACCAGAGCCGGCAGCGTCATTGCCGCAACTATTCCGATTATTCCGAGTGTGATTAATACTTCGGATAACGTAAACGCTTTATTTTTCATAAATACCTCCAAAATATACTAATTTCTAATTATACTTTATTGTACGGTTAATGTCACCGTGACAGTAGCCACGGCTTATTATGGAGGCTTTTTAGGATTTAAAAATGCGATGTGTTGAAGACCTGACTTTAAACTAAGTTGCCCCCCCCCCCCGAAATCCACACTATACTTGATTTTTGCATTATTTTTATCCTCATTTATTATTTATTATTTATTATAACAAAAAAGCCCTGTTTTTCAACAGAGCTTTTTGCATTGAAAAAAAATAATTTACGCTTTCGGAATGGAGTTTGCAATAATGTCCATTTCTTCCAATGATGCGTAAACAGCATGGCAGCCGCAATCAACATAAAGAATTTGACCGGTTGTTCCTGTTGACAAGTCAGAAGCTAAGTATAAACCAGCTTTTCCAACATCGTCAAGTGAAACATTGCGTCCGAGAGGAGCTTTTGCAACTGCTGCTTTAAGCATTTTATCAAATCCTGAAATACCTTTTGCAGCAAGAGTTTTAACTGCACCTGCAGAAATACAGTTGACTCTGACACCTTTTTTACCTAAATCAGAAGCCAGATATCTCATTGAAGATTCAAGAGCTGCTTTTGCAACACCCATAATATTATAGTTTGCTACAACATATTCAGAACCGAGGTAAGTAAGAGCAAAAATAGAACCGCCTTCGTTCATAATAGGTTCAGCGTGTTTACAAAGTGAGATTAATGAATATGCGCTTACGCCCATTGCCAAATCCCATCCTGCTTTTGAAGTGTCAATAAATCTGCCTTGCAAATCTTCTTTAGCGGCAAAAGCAACAGCGTGAACAACAAAGTCCAACTTCCCGTAAACTTTTTCGCATTCTGCAAAAACAGCCGCAACTTCGTCATCTTTTGTAACGTCGCAGCTCATAATAATTTTAGCGCCCATATCTTCCGCGATAGGTCTTACGCGTTTTTCCATTGCTTCACCTGCGTATGTAAACGCGATATCTGCGCCTGCTTCGTGAAGTTGTTTTGCAATAGCATAGGCAATTCCGTGAGTATTTGAAACTCCGAAAATAACACCTTTTTTACCTTCCATTAATTTCATATTTATATCTCCCTCTAAAATTAATAACTAAAATACATAAAGATTTTATCAGAAATAAAAATTTAACGCAAATTGTAAATATTAACTAATGTAACAAATCTAAAACATGCTGAAATCAGGCTTTGCAGGGATACTTTATATAAATGAGAGAGTATAACTATCGGAGAGCTTTACATTGAGTATAAATGTAAACAACATGAATAAAGCAGATATTGTCAAGCTGGCGCTTAAACAACAAGCCGGCAAGACTTCTACTGCTAATCAACCGTCTTATTTAACTAAGAACGGTTCGATTTTCAATGCTCCGAACTTTGTCCAAAATATGAAAGCTAAAATGCCATCAAATTCTGATGGAATTGCAACTTTAAACAAACAAAATAATCAGACAGAAGGTACTAAAAAAGAAAAACTCGACGGCAAAAATGTCAGTGCCAAAGAAGGCAGAGAAATGGCAAAAAATGCCGAAAAAGAAAGTGCTAATGCAGAAAGACAAACTGCTGAAGTAAAAAAACAGGGCGTTGAGGTTAAAAATTACCAGAAAGACGCCAAAAAAACTTCTCAAGATATAAAAAAAGACGAAGCTAAATTCAACAAAGAAATTGCAAAAGAAAGCGCCAATATAACTAAAAATCAACAGGCAATGTCAAAAGAATCTCAAGAAATGAGCAAGACAAGGTCTGAAATTGAATCTTTACAAGCCGAATTACAAAGCTTAAGCGCCGATAGAACAGGCATCGGTGATAGAAGCGCGTTCTCGTTGAAACTTGCCGGCGAACAGGATGATAATAAGTCAAACAGTGCAAATGATGATACAAGCAGCAGAATGAGCGAACTTCAGAGCCAAATAGAATCTAAATCCGGCAAAATGACAACAAGCGGTGCAAAGCTTGCAAAACTTCAAACATCAACTAATAAATCTATCACTGTAATGCATTCTAAAGTCAGAATGAAATCTATCTATTATCAAAAAGCTCAAAAAACAATGCAAGCAGAGCAAAAGACTACAGATAAGATTATGAAAGGTGCACAAAAATTTGATGATGTAATGCAAACTTTACAAACTACAGGTAAAACATTACAATATGTAGGTAAAGGCATGATTATTGCAGGTAAAGCACTTGCAGGTACAGTATTCGGGTCTGCAGCAGGTGCAGCATTAATCACGGCTGGTGGATTCACTCAAAAAGCCGGTACCGGACTTGAAATGGTTGGACAATACGGGTCTTGTGCAGCTAACGTTGTAAAAACAGCTTGCAATGTAGCTGACGGAAACTTTGCTGCGGCATTACAAACAGCAGGTTCTGCAATCCAATCGGGTGCAGCTGCAGAGAAAAGCACTAAAGGCTTCAATGAAAATATGAAAGCTATTGACGCTCAAGTTGATGCTGCAAAACAAGATGTCGAGCTTACAAAACAAGCAAAAGAAATGGCAAAACAACTCAAAGAAAACGGAACACTCGACGAAAAAGGCTTATCGGTTAAAGATGCCCGCAAACAACTCAAATCACAAATGAACGAGCAAATTAAAAACGGTAATATGGAAATTAAAAACGGTCAAATAATTGATAAGAGAACTCCAAAAATGGGAGCAGACGGCAAATTTGAACAAAACTCAAACCTATTTGCACTTGAATCCGGCCCAAGACTGGATCCTAATTCCCCTACCGGTTTAGCAGACGGTATTCAAACTGCAACAACAGGAACATTGAAAGATCAAAAAACTTCATTTGGTAAAAGGTTTAATAACGGAATGAAAAAAGTAGGCAATGCACTTAAAAAGGGTATTAATACCGCAGGTGCACAGATTAAAGACACCTTCAACGATCCGGATAAGATGATGGCATTAGGCAAAAAAGTTTCTGCTTACGGAAATAAAATGGCAGGCGGCAATGCGGCAGGAGCAGGTCAAAAACAAATGGCAGGACGCACAGGTAGTAACGGTTACGTCTACCCTAACCCTAATTACGGAAAACTCGCAAAAATGCAAAAAAGCAGATTTGTTTAATAATATAAAAAGGCTAATCTTTCGATTAGCCTTTAATTTACATTATTTTCTATAAGATAAACTTCCTGAAGTCGCTTCCAGAAGCATATTTATATAGAGAATCTTGTTTGCGGTGGATTCGTCAAGATTTACGAATTCTGCACCTGCTCTTCTGTCGCTTGCTGTAACGACTTTAACATCAGTCATTAAGCTTAAATTTCCGCATTCGATTTCAACAGGAATTACATCGCCGACTTTTACACCATTGTTGTGCTTAATAGCAATACCGCCTCTTGAAATATCCAACACAGATTCTACCGCATTGTTAGAAGTTCTAACCAAATCAACAGGATTGCTTGAATTATTCGCATCAAACCTCATATATTGACGTTTGTCTATTACAGGAACATTATCTGCGATATCTTTTTGCGGATTCCAAGTTTTGTGATCTGCATTATCTCTGTTGAATGTCGGGTTAGTATTTGCCGTAGGAGTTGTATCTCCAGTAGGATCGGTTGGATCCGTGTCTCCTGTCGGGTCGGTCGGGTCTGTATCTCCAGTAGGATCGGTTGGATCCGTGTCTCCTGTCGGGTCAG
>CAOJDT010000020.1 GCA_948433295.1 uncultured bacterium | reverse complement strand
AGATTATGAATTTACAGTGGAACTTAATCCTGAAACTCTTACTGATGAATACTTTTTGGGTTTGATTCAGGCAGGCGTAAATCGTTTAAGTTTCGGTTGTCAGACTTTTGATGATAATATTCTAAAGCTTATCGGACGAAGGCATGATTCCAATCAGGTCAGAAATGCAGTGAAACTTGCAAAAGATAACGGTTTTGAGAATATAAGCCTCGATTTTATTTACGGATTGCCAAATCAAACCGTTGATGATTTTGAAAAAGATTTGATTGAGGCTGTAAGGCTCGGTGTAAAACATATTTCGCTTTATGGTTTGAAAATTGATGAGGGATGTTATTTTTACTCTAATCCTCCGAAAAATCTTCCTAATAACGATATTCAGGCTGATATGTATTTGAAAGCTATTGAAACTTTGACGGCTAACGGTTTTCAACATTATGAAATAAGTAACTTTTCGCAAAAAGGGTTTGAATCACGTCATAACTTGAATTATTGGGACAACAATACATACTACGGCTTTGGGATTGCAGCTCACGGTTATGTTGACGGAGTAAGATATTCAAATTATGAAGATTTTGAAAGTTATTTCAAATTTCCGCACATTCATAACTTGACGCACCGTCCTGACAAGGGTGAACAGCTTGAGGAAGAAATTTTTCTCGGTTTTCGCAAAATGAACGGATTAAATGTTGATGCAATTAATCAAAAATTTGGTGTTGACTTTGAGAAAAAATATTCTGATATTCTCGCAAAATATCTTGAATCAAAACATATTCTTAAAACCGAAAACGGCTATAGGCTGTCGGATTCTGGAATCCTTGTGAGTAATATAATTTTGGCTGATTTTATATAAAATAAAAATGTTCTGCTTTTGTCATTCTGAACTTGTTTCAGAATCTCAATGCAGAACATTTTTTATATATTAATGATTTTCTCGGAAGCAATTAAGCTTTTGTTGCGTCTGTTGCAGTTTCAGCAATTTTTTCTGCCGCATCTGCTACTTTTTTGGTTTTGTCACCTTTGAATAATTTCGTTAACGGATCAATCATTTTTGTACCAATCCATTCACCTGCTTCGGCAAGTTTTGAACCTAATTTTTCCATACCTTTTGCTTCTTTATTAATTTTGAGAATGTTTCCTCTTGCGAGTCCGAATAATGCAAGACCTGCAACTACTACTGCAGCTAAAGTTCCGCCGATGATTTTACCTGCTTTGCCCTTTTTTTCTGTTTTTGTAGAAAGTTCAACGCTGTCGGGTTTTGTTTGTGCAGGAGCCTGGGTGTATGGACCTTCGCTTTCGATAAGCTTTTGCCAATCGGCATTCGTTTCACCTCTGAAACTAACATTGGATACTGCATTAATCATGAGAAAACCTCCTATAATTTACACTATTATGACCATATAAAATAACTGATAAATTAATTTTGACTCAAACCGGAAGTTTTTACAATAATCTTTACAAAAGTTTACAATAATTTTGGAATATTTTTTGAATATGTGTAATCTCTATTATTAGAAGGAGAAATAATAATGGGCATGGAACAAGAAACTTTAATTTATGTAGAAGAAAATGACAGAGAAGAAGCGAAAATTTTAACAAAAGGACTTTTGGATAAAAATGTTCGTGACAGAGCTTATATCAATGCGCTCGGTGCTGAACTCGGAATGAAATATCTTGCACTTGAAAACATTAACAGTTCAAAAACTTACAACATGCACAATGTTCATAAAATTCTGGAAGAGTTTGATATTTCGGATATTATGCTTACTAATGTTCATCTTGATGTCAGAGTTGTTTTTGATGAAAACCAAATTTTTATTCCGAAATCCCATTTTGAATATGATATTCTTCCTGATGCATATTTAGTTTTTGTTCTTGCAAAAGATAATTCTCATGTCAAATTTGCAGGTTTCTTTGAACCTAAACTTATCAATAAAAATAACCATAATGCCGATTATTATTTTATTGAAAAAGAAAAATTAACTTCTCCGGTTAACTTGAAAGCGTTTGTTGAATCTTTTAAAGGAAATACGACACAATCTTTATCCGATAACGATAATGAAACAGCTCAAATGTTAATGCTTTCTCTTGTTGATCAGAATGCTTCCAAAAACGAAGTTAAAGAACTTATGAAATATCTTACAAAAAGTTCTTATCTTCGTGACAAATTTATTGAATTCGAAAACTTTGAAATTCTTTCTTATAAAGCAGAACGCTGTTCGGAAATTATTTTACCGCAGCAGCTAAATGAAAATGATGAAATTGATGTGACAGCTGATGATATAAATCCTCTTGCAATTGAAAATTCGGATGAATTTTCTGTCGCAGAATCGACTTTTGAAGAAGCCGAAGAGTCAGCTCTTGATGAAAATCTTACTCAGAATGATGAATTGAATTTGGCTGTTGAAGGTTTAGAGGCTCCGTCAGAAGATTTAATTGAAGGATTGAGCGAAGAAAGTATTGTTGAAGATTCCGTTAATGACGATTTAGTTTCAGAAATGTCTGAAGTTTCGGAAGAAAACAATGAAAATGTTCTTGCTGATACAGTCGGAGAATTTGCAGAAGCCGTAGTCGAAGGCAGTCTTGAAGGTTTGTCTGCAGGCGTGGGAGAAGCTGTTTCCGAAGCAATTGCAGCTGCAGAAGTTGTGCCTGAAATTGCAGAAAATATTATGGGTTTGGCTGAAACCATAAATACTGATTCTCTTCCTGAATTAAACGAAGTTTCACAAGATTCGCTTTTGAAAGAAGATGAGAGTGTTGCAATCTCAGAAGACAGTCATGTTGAAGACGTGACAGATATGTTTACTAATAATTCGTTACCTCAAATGGGTGAAGCTTCCGTTGAATCAGAAGAATCTTTATTGCCTGAAATGTCTGAAACTGAAGAACCTGCATTAAATATGGAAACATTTGCACCTCTTAATAATACAGGATTTGAGGAAGTTTCTTCTTCTATGCCGGAAATGGATTTATCGCTTATTGATGAACCCGTTGCACCTAAAGAATCCGATTCTGATATGATTTCTTTTTCAGATGCAAGAGTTAATGATTTTGAAGAAAGTAACGCGGATGACTTCTTTAGCGAAATGGATAATGCTACTGTACAGGAGGATGACAGTATTTCTTTTGAAGCGATACATGCCGCAAAACCTTCCGAAGCTTTACAAAACTTGAATAATATGGAAGAAATGGCATCTCTTGATTTTAGTACGGTTGAACCTCATGCATTGCCGCGCCAAGATGATATGCCTTCGGAAAATGAGATGGAAGTTCTTGATATTTCTAATGTCAATGCTGTTCCAAACGATAATGATAAAAATATCAGCGAAACCATTGAGTTTAATAATATTGAACTTTCTCACGAACCACCTTGCGAAAATCAGATTAATGGCGAAAATACCGAACCTGTGGCTGACATGAACAATTTTGCTCCTTTGGAACCTGTTGAGCAGGTATCAGATAACGGTACGTTTAATATGGAAAGTTTAACCTTAGCAGGCGATATGTCTGCAATGCCTCCTTTAGCGGAAGCAGAGGAACAGGTTCAGCCTGTTGCTGAGGCTCCTAAACCTGCCCAGCCTGAAGGATTTGTTTTTGAACCTTTGGAAGGCTTTGGCGAAATTGATATGGAATCGTTGAGTGTTAAGCCTCAAATGCAGCCTGCGCCTGCAAAAAATAATCTTTTAAATGAAGAAGAAATTGCTAAAATTGATGCGGAACTTGATGGTATTCCTGATTTAGACAGTTTTAATGAAGATTTGAATATAGATGAACCTTCTATGACTGCCGAATCTTCTAATATAGTTGATGAGTCTGTTCAGGATGTTCAGTCGCAACCGCAAATCGAAGACGAGCTTCCGTCGCAAGAAGCATTGGATTCTTTCTCGGAAGATGATATTGTTGAATCCGTTGCAGAAGAAAAATCTGTTGAAGAAAATGTTTCGAGTGACGATGAAGATGTTGTTGTTAATACGGAGTCTTTGGATGTCGAAAATGTCTCGGAAGAAGGCGATGTTTTGTCTGAAGAAAACGCAGAGATTCATCAAGAGGCAGTTGAGGCTGAAAGCGCAACAGAAGAAGAGGAAATCGCAGAAGCAGCAGCAGAAGAAGAAGATTTGACAATGCTTTTTGCCGAATCCGGTGATGAAGCAGCTGAGCTTCCTCCTGATTTGAGTACTTTAGATGAAATTCCTAATGTGCAATCCGGACCAAAATTTAATATGCCTGTTAAAACTGTTGCCATAGCAGCAGTTGCAGCAGTGCTTGCAATCGGAGGTATTGGCGGATTTTTAATGAAAAATAAAAATTCTGCGATAGATTCAGAACCTCTTGCACAAACGGTTCCCGAAAATATTGAACCGGCTATACCTGTAGAAGATAACAGCGATATTCTTGCAGGTAATCCTGTATCATCAGAAGACGCAGACAAAAAACTTGCGGCAAATATGCCGGAAGTTCAGACTTTGCCTGCACCTCAGCAAGAGCCGGTAAATGTTAAAACAGATAAAAAAGAGGAACCTGCTGCTAAAGCTGCTTCTCCGATAAATCCTGCGGGTACTTTAATGTCGGTTAAAAAATTGTCATGGCAGGTGCCTGATTATCTTTCATATAGTCAACAAATTCAGAAATATTTGCAGACTGCAGGTAAAAGTATAAAGTTGACCTTGTCTGGAGATTTGCTTCTTGTCAATGAGTTTGCATATTCAAATAATGTCAAAGTTGACTTGAAATTAAGCAGTGACGGCACTTTGAAAGATTCAAAAATAGTAAATTCAAGCGGTTCAAAACAGATTGATCAATTAGTGTTACAAACTGTTAAAGAAACGTTAAATGTCGTAAAACCGCCTGCTGGCGAGGTTCCTACGGCAGAATTTAATTTGGCACTTATCATTAATTTTTAATTATGCTATAATTCTGTAAGAGAGGGAAAATTTTAAGTGGAATTAACACAAGAAAAATTAAACTTAATAGAAAGAATTATTAAAAACGACAGGAAGTTCGCTAATAACGAAGATTTGTACGATGATTTTTTTAACGAAATGTGCAAGCGCTCGATTCCTATTGTTAATACAATTACTTCGGATGTAACTTTGGAAGCGTATTTGCGAAAGATTGCAACCACAAGTATATTAAACGTTTTGAAAGATACCGGAAGATTAAGAAGGTCCAGAGAAGGTTTTGTGCCTTCAAAAGAAGTTTCTCTTGATGCTGTTCGGTCATCTTCTGATGAGTATAATTATTCGGGAGTGGTAATTTCTTACCCTCACGCAGATTATTCGAGCAATCCTGAAGATATTGCCGTTGAAAAAGAAATTTTGCAAAAAATTGTTGATGCGGTATATTTAATTAATGATGCCGAACCTGATAAAAAATATTTAAAAATCTACAAATTGCGTTACGATGAAGGTATGACGCAAAAAGAAATAGCATCGGAATTAAGTCTTTCTCAGGCTGAAATTTCTAAAAGATTGTTTAAATTGATGGAAAAGGTTAAAGAGGCGTTTAATTAAACGGAAATTTAACTATGAAGTGTCCGATTTGTAAAAAAACAATTCCCGATAGTACAATCAAATGTCCTTATTGCAAAACCCGTACGGGATTGATTTGCAAAAATTGTCATACGGTGAATTCTATCTTTGATATTGTTTGTCGCAAATGCGGAGAAGAAATTTTAAAACTCTGTCCCGAATGTAACAGTGTTAATTACCTGAATGCAAAAAAATGTCGTAAATGTCAGTATCCTTTTACGGAACCTATGAAAGTTAAAGAGGTTATACCTGAAAATGTCGGAACACTTGAGTATCCTGCAAAATTTGTTACTCAGGAAGCGGCAAAAAATGCTGTTGTTAAAGGTATTTTTGACCATGGCAAAAAAGTTATATCACTCAGCGGTGATCGCGGAATCGGAAAGAGTGTCGTCCTTTCTCATGTAATGAATGCTTTGAAAGATAAACATTACGTATGGTTTTACGGGAAATGTACTCCTATTACACAATTAACTCCGGGCGGATTGATTCAGGATATGATGCTGAATCTGTTTAATCTTCCGAATTTTTGTTTAAACAGTTTAAAATTTAAAAAAGATGCGTCAAAGTTTTTTCAGAATGAATTTCCTTATTTGAATCATCAGGAAGTTTATGATTTTCTAAACTTTTTATATCCTTCTCAGATGGGTACTTTTGAGGATTTGCCGTTAAATAAAACAAAAACTTTTGATTTGCTTCACAAAGTTTTTGACAAAATTATTTCTTACAGCAAGTTTGTAATTGTTGTTGATAATTTTGAAAATATCGACGGTTTTTCTTATGAATTTTTGAACGAATTTATCAAAAAAGAAAATATTTGGGATGAATTGAATCTTTTGCTTTTATATAATGAACCAAAACCCGCAAAAAGTTATTTCAATCTTTTCAAAAATAATGACGATATTTATTTGGATATTAGTATAGCGGCGCTTACTCCTGCGCAAATGCTTGAGTTTGTGAAAAATAAGGAAGAAACAATTAACGGTTTTCCTTATATGAACGATACCGAAAAACGTAATCTCCTTGCGACATGTCATGGAAATCCTGCATTTCTCGAACAGGCTTTGAGTTTGCGATTTGATTGTCATGTTTGCGATTTTACGTTTAAACTTCCCGAAACTTATACAGATTTGATAAACGAAAGATTAAGAGTTTTGCATGAAGCAAATAATACCGCTTATGTATTTTTGATTGCGTCTGCGATTCTCGGCGATAAAATCAATCTCAATTTGATGAAACAAATTTTCGAATTTGATGACAGCAGATTTAGCGACGTTATTTCTTATTTGGAACAGACTAATTTTATTTCGCCGCTGAGCGATATTTTTTATCAGTTCAAAGATTTGCTTTTGTGGGAAACTATTATTAAAAACGCTAAAGACGACGATAATTTTTTAGATTTGAATACAAAAGTCTGCAATGCGCTCGGTAATTTTACGTTGAATTCAAATGCTATTTTCGGAATTATTGCACAAAACCTTAAACATCCGAAACTTGCGCTGGATATTTGGACAAGAAACACCAGATTAGCTTCATTTATAGGCGATACAAACCTGTATGCTATTTCACAAAAACAGTGTTTGGCGTTAATTAACGAACTTGATGAGAGTGAAACTTTAAAGATTCGATATAATATTTCAGAAAGACTCGGAAAACTTCTTGCAGATTTTAATCCGAAAGAGGCGATGGATTATCTTCCTGACGCTATTGCCAATGCGCAGGCAATCGGCGACACTCCGCGCGAGATTGAACTTTTGGGATATATGGCGTCGTGTTGCGAAAAAGTCGGAAATTATTTCGGCAACGTCGAGTGCGTTGATGTTGTTTTATCGAAAATTAATGCGAATCTGGATTTGGAAACCGCGCTCGTTAAATGTTCGAAACTTAATTCACTTTTATATATTGGAAACTGCGGACAGATTGTCAATATGATTGATAACGAGATTATGCCTGTTTTCGATTCTTATCTTGGTAAAACTTATACAAAACAGAATATTCCGTTTGATTTTCTATATGAAACATGGCTCAAGACTTATCTCATTCTGGCAAATGCTTTAATTCTTCAAGGTAATGACCGCTCGTTTGAAATTTTGACTATACTATTTGATATTATCGAACGAAACAATATCAGCGACAAGTTATTTATTTGTAAGTGTAATCTTGCCCTTGCGTTTGCTAATACTATGAAAGGTGATTTTCAGTCTTCCGAAAAACTTTTGGAAGAGATTCTTAAAATTTACCGTGAAAACGCTATGGATGAAGAGGCGATTTTAAGATGGAATCTCATAAATATTACAAACAATTTCTTCCGTAAACGTTACGAAGGCTTGCAGGAAGATTTGTTCCAGGTTGTTACTTTTGCGAACAACAGCGGTGATAATTTTACAAAAAATATTCTCAAATCGCTTCTGGGTAAAATTTTCAAAGACAACAATCAAACCAAAAATGCCATAAGTATTTATAATGACCAGATTACATATTTTTCGAAAGAAAAGATGGCGCTCGGTGCGCTTTTGACATGGTACTTAATCGCAGAGGCAACCCTTGTAACAGACGGACCTTATGCGGCTCAGGAAATAGCTTCTCAGGCGCTTGAAGTTGCTCAAAATCCTAAAATTGATAACTATTTCTTTACCGTGCTTCTGAAAGTTATTATTATAAAATCTGCGATGACAACATCCGATTACGAAACTGCAAAAATGCAGTTAGACAGTGCTCTTATGATTGCGAGAAAATTCAACATGCATGATTTGTCATCAAGATTATTTTTGCTTTACGGAAAATATTTTCAGGAAATAGGGCTGATAAATTCTCCACAACAACAAGAATATCTGAATGCCGCCGCAAAGATGTATTTCAAAGCTTCCGAATATCTTAAGAAAACACGTAACAACTATGTTCATATAGAAATTCAAAAAGCAAAAAATGTTCTGAAATCTTTCTGTCAGCTTAACAATATAAAACTGGGTTAGCAATTTTTATTACTGTTTAATTACATTTGCAACATAGTTGAAATATTCGTTATTTTTATATTTTTCAATATGGCGGCTGAGCGTTTCTTTGTCGACAAATCCCATTTTGTACGCGATTTCTTCCAGACACGCTATTTTTATACCCTGATTTTCTTCAACCGTGTGAACAAACTGGGATGCCTGTAATAAAGAATGATGGGTTCCAGTATCCAGCCATGCAAATCCGCGACCGAGAAGTTCCACGCTTAAATCGTTATTTTTCAGATAAATGTTATTCAAATCGGTAATTTCTAACTCGCCTCGTGCGGAAGGTGTCAAATTTTTTGCAAATTCTACGACCCTGTTGTCGTAAAAATATAAGCCCGTAACTGCATAATTTGATTTAGGATTTTGAGGTTTTTCTTCTATTGAAATTACTTTTCCGTTTTCATCAAATTCGACAACCCCGAATCTGTGGGCGTCTTTTACAAGGTAGCCGAAAACGGTTGCTTTTCCTGTTTTTGTATTTTCGACGACTTTTTTCAAAGTTCCCGAAAATCCGTCGCCGTAAAAAATGTTATCCCCGAGAACAAGAGCGACATCGTCTTTGCCGATAAATTCTTCTCCGAGGATAAAAGCTTGTGCCAAACCGTCAGGGGAAGGCTGTTCTTTGTAAGAAAATTTTACTCCGAATTGTTCTCCGCTTCCCAAAAGTCTTTTGAAATTAGGCAAATCCTGCGGTGTAGAAATAATCAAAATTTCACGAATTCCCGCAAGCATAAGTACCGATATCGGATGGTAAATCATAGGTTTGTCATAAACAGGTATTAATTGTTTTGAAACTGCTATTGTGCTTGGATGGAGTCTTGTGCCTGCTCCTCCGGCAAGAACTATTCCTTTCATAAAATTCTACACCTCCCTCAATTCCAGATAATCGTGGAGTGCGGCTTGCCAGTTGCGGCAGATTTTTTCGTTCTCCATCACACTGTATTTGGGACGTTTTGCAGGGCGTGGAAATTCTTCCGTTGTACACGGTTTGAGATTTACCTTCAAGTTTGACTGTTCAAATATTTCTTTTGCAAATCCGTACCAGCTTGTTGAACCTGTTCCGCAAACATGATATGTTCCGTATGGTTTTTGTAAAAGTCTAAGGATTCCGTTTGCAAGTTCAACAGTCCATGTCGGACAGCCGATTTGGTCATCGACGACTGATATTATCGGAACCGCCTGTGCAATCTCAGATTGCTCCACTCCTTTCGCTCCCGCTTCAGTCGTAACGGCGGTATCGTTATGTTCAGCCCTGCTCGTCTTGCTGTCGCAAGCCGACACCGGCTTCACACCGCCTAATTTAATCATTGTTTCTACGAAGTTTTTACCGTGATGTCCGTAGAGCCAGCTTGTACGCGCGATGTAATATTTTTCGCAATATTTTTTTATGGCTTCTTCGCCCAAAAGTTTAGTTTTTCCGTAGACAGATAGCGGATTTGGTTTGTCGTCAGGCGTATAAGGTTCGGTTTTCGTTCCGTCAAACACGTAATCCGTAGAGATATAAATTAGTGGAATATCAAGTTTACCGCAGGTTTTGGCGATATTTTCCGTTCCAGTAACATTGATGAGCGTTGCGGTTTCAACATCTTCTTCGGCTTTGTCAACATTTGTATATGCAGCGCAGTGAATCACCATATCCGGATGAATATCAGTCAATGCCTGTTCGACTTCATCGGATTTTGTAATATCAAGCGTATCTACATCTGTTTCTATAACAAAAGCTCCGACATCTTCCAGAATAGGACACAAGTCCTGTCCGAGCATACCGTTTGCACCTGTTACGAGAATTTTCATTATACCAGTTTACCTTTCCTTTGTTCTACTGATTTCATCCACTGTTTGTTATTCAAATACCAATCTATTGTTAATAAAATACCTTCTTCAAAGGTTACCGAAGGTTTCCAGCCGAGTTCGGATGTTATTTTGTCGTTGCAAATTGCGTAACGTCTGTCGTGGCCGAGTCGGTCTTCAACGTGTTCTATGTAAGATTCGTCTTTGTTCATTGCTTCAAGTACGAGTTTTGTAATTTCCATATTTGTTTTTTCGTTGTGACCGCCGATGTTATAAACCTGTCCGGGGGTTCCTTTATGAAGCACTGTATCAATAGCGGCGCAATGGTCATAAACGTAAAGCCAATCTCTTACATTCAAGCCGTCGCCGTAGACAGGAACTTTTTCGTCTTTCAAAAGTTTTGAAATAAAGAACGGAATAAGTTTTTCAGGGTATTGATAAGGTCCGTAATTGTTAGAACAACGGGTAATCAATGTCGGAAGTCCGTATGTTTCGTAATATGCTCTGACAACCATATCTGCGCTAGCTTTTGACGCTGAATAAGGGCTGTTTGGCGCAAGGGGAGTTTCTTCGGTGAAATAACCTTCTTTACCGAGCGAACCGTATACTTCATCGGTTGAAACCTGCAAATAGCGTTCAATGTGGAATTCTTTTGCCGCTTGTAAAAGATTTAGAGTACCTTTGATATTTGTGTCAATAAATACTTCGGGACCTGTAATTGAGCGGTCGACGTGGCTTTCTGCCGCAAAGTTTACGATTGCGTCAACGCCTGAGACTATCTGAGGAACGAGCTTTTTGTCGCAGATATCTCCGTGAATAAATTCGTAATTCGGATTATCTTTTACGTCGTACAAATTTTCCAAATTTCCTGCATAAGTGAGTGCATCAAGGTTTACGATTTTGTAATACGGGTGGGTTTGAAGCATGTGTCTGATAAAACAGCTTCCGATAAATCCTGCACCGCCTGTTACTAATATTTTCATACAAGCTCCTCTTTATTAATATCTTTTAATTCAGGTTGAATTTTATCTTTTTCGCTGAGAATCGGTTCAAAATCGATTTCCCAATCTATGTTTATATCTTTATCGTTCCACAAAACACCTCTGTCGGCGTCTTTGTTGTATTCGCCGCTTGCTTTGTAGCATAGTTCGGCTTCGTCTGAAAGCACTACAAATCCGTGAGCAAAGCCTTCGGGAATATAAAGCATTTGTTTGTTATCTTCGGAAAGTTCAACTTTCACATACTGACCGAAAGTTTTGGAATCAGGTCTGATATCAACGGCTACATCAAAAATTTTTCCTCGGACACAGCGAACCAATTTTGCCTGCCCGTAAGGTTTAGCCTGATAGTGAAGTCCTCTTAAAACTTTAGCGGAAGATTTAGAATGATTATCCTGATTGAATTCCAAATCAATTCCGTTTGCCGCAAAGTCGGATTTTTTGTAAGTTTCCATAAAAAATCCGCGGTTATCTCCAAAAACTTGCGGTTTAACGAGAATCACATCTTCAATCTTTTGTTTTTCGAAAATAAACGGCATACAATGCTCCTTAACTGTAAGTATTATAGCACATAAATACAAATATTGTAATATCTTGCGTCCCGGATATGTTTAAAGTAATATGTTATTATACATGATAAATAATAAGAAGGGGATATATAAGATGGCTATTGAAAGACAAAGAGTTGTAGAACAAGATAAAATGCAGAGAAGACACAATTTCGACCCTGTAGAAAGCAATTTAACCGAAGAACAGGTTAAACTGGAAGCTTCCAGATGTTTGAATTGTAAAAATCCGCGCTGCGTTCAGGGATGTCCCGTAAATATTCAAATTCCGCAATTCATTCAGGCAATTAAAGAAGATAATCTTGAAAAAGCAGGTGAAATTATTCGTCAAACCAGCATGCTTCCGTCGGTTTGCGGTCGCGTTTGCCCGCAGGAAAGACAATGCGAAGGAAACTGCGTTTTAGGAATTAAAGGCTCTGCCGTTGCAATCGGTGCACTTGAAAGATATGTCGGTGATAATACAAAAGCCGATATGCCTGAAATTAAACCGTCAGGTAAAAAAGTTGCCGTTGTCGGTTCGGGTTGCGCAGGTATTACTGCTGCTGCCGACTTGAGAAAAGAAGGTCACGAAGTCGTTGTATTTGAAGCTCTTCACAAATTAGGCGGCGTTTTGAGATACGGAATTCCTCCGTTCAGACTTCCGCGTACGGTTCTTGACAGAGAAATTACAAACCTTAAACAAATGGGCGTTAAATTCCACACTAACGTAATCGTAGGTAAATCAATTACTTTGAAACAATTGAAAGAAGACGGATTCGACGCAATCTTTATTTGTTCGGGTGCAGGTTTGCCGAAAATGCTTAACGTTCCTGGTGAAAACCTTAACGGCGTGTTCTCTGCAAACGAATTTTTGACACGTGTAAACTTGATGCAGGCTGGTCAGCCTGACAGCCCTACTCCTTTGAGAGTCGGTAAAAAAGTAGCTATCTTCGGCGGCGGCAACGTTGCAATGGATGCTGCAAGAACTGCTGTTCGTGTCGGGTTTGAAGAAGTTTACATCATCTACAGACGTACCGAAAAAGAACTTCCGGCACGTTTGGAAGAAATTCGTCACGCTAAAGAAGAAGGCGTTGTGTTCAAATTCTTATACGCTCCGAAAGAAATCTTAGGCGAAGATGGTTATGTAAAAGCTGTTGAGTTGGAAGTTATGGAACTCGGCGAACCTGATGAAAGCGGAAGATGTAAACCTGTTTCTACAGGCAAAATCGAAACCGTTGAACTTGACACTGTTATCGTTGCACTCGGTACAGGTCCGAACCCTATTATCCAACGTTCTGCCGAAGCCGAAGGGTTGGAAATTATTACCGACAGACGCGGTTATATTACCGTTGACGGTGAAACAAGATGTACAAATATTCCAACCGTATATGCAGGCGGTGACGTCGCTCCTGTTGGAGAATCCAACGCTATCAACGCGATGGGCGCAGGTAAAAAAGCAGCTAAGGCAATTAATGAACTTTTAAAATAGAGAGTTATGAACGATGAAAAATTCGTTTAATAAAAAAATGATAATCACGGCATTCGCACTTTTAATTGGTGCGATGCCGTCTTATTCTATAGAGCTTGATATGTCTGTGGACGAGGAAATTCGCAGGAACTATAACCCGTCGCAGCTTGAACTTGACGCGCTTCCGCCGCTTCCCGAAACCAAAAATTCTGCGCCGAAAGCATCTCAGCCCGTAAAAACTCAAACTCCAAAACCTGTTACTGGTTCTCAATCTTCTGCGCCTCCAAAAACTGTTCCCGAAACAGTTTATTCAAACTCAACTGGCAGAGTGAAGAAAACTTTGCCGAATACTTCAGCACGTAACGATTTGACTGCTGTTAAAATTAAAAAAGGTACTAAATTCCTCGTAAAATCTCAAACCGCTGTTTCTGATTATTCAAGAGCGGGTGCGGGCTTGACTTTTGTTTCACAAAAGCTTGTGACGCAGAGATATGTCACAATTCCTGCGGGTACCGTGTTTAAAGGAACGGTCCTCGAATCTCATCAGCCGCAAGCCGCAGGCAACGGCGGTTTAATAGTAATTCAGGCTGACAGAATGATTTTTAACGGTTCTACTCATTCAATAGATGCAAAAATTACAAAGGCTAACGGCAAAAAAATCTTTTTTAATAATATAAAAGGTAAGCATCAATATTGGAAAGGTGTTGCAAAACAAGTTGATAAAGGTGAAAATTTCTACAAAAAGACACGCAGAACCTCATCAAAACTCGCAGGCAATCCTGTTGGTATAATAATTTCTCCGATTCCGACAATTGCGGGAACGGTGGTTTATGCTGTTAATCTCGTAGGCTCGCCTTTATTCTCAATCCACTATAAGGGAGGTCATATTTCACTCCCTGCAGGAACGCTTTACGAAATAAAACTTTTGGAAGATTTATATATTTACTAAATCTTATCCAGAACGTCCTGTGCTTCCTGATAACGTTTTGCACGACCGGCTTGAACTGCGTTGATTGTTTTTTCTTTCTTAATCTGTTCCGTGATGTTTTCTTTTGTAAAATCTTCAATATTAATATTGTTGTAGCACCAGGAAAAAGTCGCTATCAATATTACAAGAAAAATTAATTTAAAAGCCATAACAATCTCCTTTTATATATAATTATTATAACCTATATTGTCCGTTTGCGCAATATAAAATATTTTATAAAATTGCCCTCTAATTATTTCCGTTATATAATATTTACACTATGAAAAATATAAGGCAGACAAAGGTAAATATTCACAGAGATTCTTGGGTTGAAATTAATATCGAAAATCTTGCTCATAATGCAAAAGAAATTCGAAAAAATGTTGATAAAAATACAAAATTGCTTGCGGTTGTAAAAGCAGACGCGTATGGGCACGGTTCCGTAATGCTTGCACCGACGCTTCTGGCTTCGGGTTTTGATATGCTTGGAGTTGCCTCTATTGATGAAGGTGTTGATTTGCGTAATGCAAAAATCAATTCGGATATTCTTGTTCTTGGTGCTGTACCTGTTTGGGCGGTCGAAAGTGCAGTTAATGCAGATTTATCGATTTCGATTTTTTCCAAAGAACATCTCGCAGCTTGCAAACAAGCTTTTGAAAGAACTGGCTTAAAGCCGAAAGTTCATATCAAACTTGATACCGGAATGAATAGAATCGGAGTTTCTTGTGAAGACGCGGTTGAGTTTATAAAAGACGCGCAAAAAGCGGATTATTTGAACCTGCAGGGAATTTTTACACACTTTGCAAACGCGGAAGACAGGGCGAAAACTCAAATTCAGATTGATAAATGGAACAGAGTTATTTCTCAAATTGATACCACAGGATTACTCTTGCATATTCAAAATACTGTCGGCACAATGTGTTATGAAATTCCGACATCAAATATGCGAAGAGTCGGAATCGCATTGTACGGTTTATGGACTGATATGCCTGATGACAAAGGCTTCCGTCCGAATCTCAAATCCGTTATGTCTTTAAAAGGCAGAATCGTAAATATTCACACTGCAAAAGATTCTGAAGGCGTGAGTTACGGACATAAATTCGTGGCAAAAGGCGACAGGACGATTGCCACAATTCCTATAGGGTATGCTGACGGAGTTTCAAGAAGTTTGTCAAATAAAATTTCAGCAACTTTGAACGGGAAACAGGTTCCTCAAGTTGGGAATATTACTATGGATCAGATGATGTTTGATATTACCGGTGTAGAAGCGTACGTTGGTGACGTTATCTCGCTTTTGGATGATAAAAATACTATTGATAATTGGGCGGAACTTTCAGACGACAGATTAATTATGAATTAATCTGTCGTCTGAAAGTTCGTTTGCCTAGAGTTTATACAAGATAGAAGTTTGGAGGAACATTGATTTACGATTTAGGAATAATAGGAAGCGGTCCTGCGGGCTATACTGCGGCATTTCATGCTGCGGCAAAAGGCTTGAACGTAGTTGTGTTTGAAAAAGATAAAGTCGGCGGTGTTTGTCTTAATAAAGGCTGTATTCCGACAAAAGCTATTTTGCATTCCGCTGAAATTTACGAAGAACTTAAATCTTGTGAATCAATCGGTATTAAGGCAGATAACCTGAGTTTCGATTTTTCTAAAATTATCGCGCACAAAAACGAAGTTGTAGAAAAACTTCGCAAAAATCTGGAACTTTCTTTGAAAAATGCAAAAGTTACCTTAATCAAAGCAGAGGCTAAGATTATTTCTGCACAAAAGATTGAGGCTGATGGCGAAATTTTTGAATGCAAAGAAGTTATAATTGCGGCAGGCGCGGAACCCCGTGATTTCAAAGGTATGGAAGCCGACGGAAAGTTTATTTTGAATTCCGATGATGTTTTGAACCTTGAAACTTTGCCGAAAAGTATTCTAATTGTGGGTTCGGGTGCAATCGGTGTTGAGTGGTCGAGAATTTTTGCCGCTTTCGGTGTTGAAGTCACTGTTGTTGAACTCGCAGAAAACTTACTGCCGCTTGCAGATATTGAGGTTTCAAAACGTATTGAAAGAATTTTTAAGACCAAAAAGATTAAATTCTACAAGTCGACAGGTGTTGAAAAAATAGAAAATGAAAAAGTTTACCTAACAAATGGCGAAATCCTTACGCCTGAACGAGTTCTTGTTGCTATCGGCAGAAAAGCCTGTGAAGTTACAAAAATTGACGGAGTAACGTTTATCGGTGATGTTTGCGGTGCTGTTCAACTGGCTCACTATGCCTCAAAACAAGCAATAGAACAAGTCGACGGTATCCATTTTGATAAAACTCTCGTTCCTTCTGTTATTTACGGAAATCCTGAAATTGCCTGGGTAGGAAAACGTGAACAGGATTTGGAAACCGCAACTTATCAAAAATCAACACTTTTAATCTCCGCTCTCGGTAAATCTCACTGTGATAATTCCACAGAAGGATTTATAAAAATTCTTTCTCAGGACGACAAAATAGTCGGGGCTCATATTGTGTCAAAAGAGGCGTCGGCATTGATTCAACAGGTTCTAATAGCAATACAAAACAAAATCTCCGTCAGCAAGCTGAAAGAGATTTGTTTTGCGCATCCTACCTATTCGGAAGGAATATTTGAATGTCTGTTTAAACTCTGATTACCATTTGTTCATTCCGGCAGCGCCGTTACCAAAGTTCCCGACGCCAAAGTTTACTCTGCCGTGGTTCCAGTATGTGTTCGGGGTGTTTTTAAAAGAACCGAAACGTACTTTCTTTTCTGTAATTTCAGAGGATTTTTCTTCTTTTGAACCCTTTTTGGAGGTTTTTGAACCATTGCGCAATGATTCTTTATATTCTGCTTCTGTCAATACAGGGTTTTCAAGTCCTTGAAATCCTCCTTGCGGAACAATAATTTCGGTACCTGCAGCAAATGCAGAACTTGCTATTCCTAATAAACATATTGCAATTGCTATATTTTTCATTTTTTATTCTCCTTTTAATATTATTATAATTCATTTTTTTTGAAATGCAATATAATGTTAAGGACATTTGTTGCGTTAAATTCGTATATTTTAAGTCGTCAAAAATTTTAAATTTGTCTTATTTTTAAAAAAATATTACCAAATGTTAAGTTTGCAAAGGTTTTGGTTTTGCAATGTATAATGATAATATGAGAGAAAGATTACCTGAATATTTAAAAAGACCGATTATAAACACTGATACTACAAAAAAAGTTCGGATGACTTTAAAAAATCGCAGCCTTAACACGGTTTGTGAAAATGCGCGCTGTCCGAATAAGAACGAATGTTATTCGGCAAATACCGCTACATTTTTAATTATGGGCAATGTATGTACCAGAAATTGTCGTTACTGTAATATTGGTTGCGCCAGACCCGAGCCGCTCGATGAGAACGAGCCTTTGAATCTTGCAGAGGCCGTCAGAGATTTAGGTTTAAAATATTCCGTTATAACTTCCGTTACACGTGACGATTTGCCTGATGGCGGCGCCGAACATTTTGCACAATGTATTTATAAAATTCGAGAACTTAAATCTGATGTTAAGATTGAGATTTTGACACCGGATTTTAAAGGCTCAGAACTTGCTCTTAATACTGTTATTAAGGCTAAACCTGATGTTTTTAATCATAATATAGAAACCGCAAAAGATATTTTTAAAACGGCGCGTCCTCAGGGTAATTACGATTTGTCGCTGAAGGTTTTGAAATATATGAAAGATGTCGGAAAATTAACCACTAAATCAGGATTTATGATAGGGCTTGGCGAAACTTATGAACAAATAAAAGAAACTCTTTTCGACTTAAAAAAATCAGGAGTTGATATCGTAACAATAGGTCAATATATTCAGCCGTCAAAAGCGCATTTGCCAGTGGAAAAATATTATACGCTTAAAGAATATGAAACTTTGCGAGAAATGGCGAAAAACGCAGGATTCAAACATTTTCAAATAGGACCGCTCGTCAGAAGTTCCTATCGCGCAGCAGAGTTTGTTTAATTTTTTATATAAAATAACCGGCAATATTTTGGGTACTGCCGGTTATTTATAAAAGTTTTTATGTAAACATTTTACGTATTTCTTGCTGTGATTTCCCTAGAGCTTTTGCAAGGTCGTTTTCGCTAATGTTTATAAATCTGTTTCCGTCAGGTCCCATAGGGGCTTTACAGTTTAAATCCGCACCTCCGCCTACTATATTATCCATTATTGTTTCAGGGGGAAAACCTGTCTTTTTACAGAATTGGGCAAGAGTTTCATTTTCACCGACTTTGAAGTTTATTGTATTATTCATATTCAGGAAACTTTTATTAAATGATACGTTACCATCTTTCATTGCATCTGTAAAATATTTGTTTTCGCTACGTTGCGCCGGCTCTGCTGTATGATAACCGTCTCCGAAGACACAGTTTAATTTCGTTTCTGTAGTTTCACCCGATGTCTGTTTTGTTTGTTCAAATCGGTTTACACCATTCACACCATTGATGTCTAAACCCATAGCGTTCTCCTCTTTTTATATAAAGTTCTCTTACTTATATAAAAAAATTCAGAGTTAACTGATTTCATAAAGTATGAATTTCGTTACAAACTTAATAATCTTCTAAGAGTTTAAAAATTTTATTTACAGGTTCAATAAGTTCTTGAACAGGGCATTTTTCGTCAAGTTCCAGCGTAATTGTCGGGATTTTTTTCTCTATACCTGCATAAGTGCCGAAGCTTCCCGGTGTAGGGTAGCCGATAGATGGTTCTACGGGGTAATTTATAATTTCCGATATCTTTTCGCAAATCATTTGCGCGTCACCATCGAAGTTTACAACTTTAAACGGAGCGTGGAGTGTTAAAATAAGTTCGGGTTTATATTTATCAATAATGTTTACGAGAAATTTAGTTTCAATTTCGCTTCCTGCAGACTCTCCACCGAAAAATTCATTTCTTTCCGTGTGCTGCCAGTTTTTTGTCGGAAAGTTTCTGTTTAAATCCACGCCGTTAGAATTTGTACGAATATTTGCCGTAAGTCCGTCAGGGTTTAGACATGGGATGAAAAGCAGACGGCTTTCGTTTTCTGCAAGGTAATTTTCGATTAAGAATTTACCCTGCGGCTCGTCTCCGTGGAAAACTCCGATTACCAGAACTTTTTTTGCGGACTCGCCGCCTTTTAAAATTATTTCTCTTCCTTCTGCAGATTGTATTTTTTCAAGAATTTTCATTAATTAAAAATAGCCTCAATAAATTCTTCGGAATTAAAGTTTTTCAAATCTTCCATTTTTTCTCCGACACCGACCAATTTAACAGGAAGTTTCAATTCTCTTGCAACGGCAAGAACTATAGCTCCTTTTGCAGAGCCGTCGAGTTTTGTAAGTGCGACGGAGGTAAGGTTTACGGCTTCGGTAAAGACTTTAGCCTGCTGCAAACCGTTTTGCCCCGTATTTGCGTCGAGTACAAGCATACATTCACGTAAACTGTCCGGAGCGTTTTTGTCGATTACGGACTTAATTTTTGAAAGTTCTTCCATAAGGTTAAACTTGTTTTGCAGGCGTCCTGCGGTATCAACGAGTATTACGTCGTAATTTTCGTTTTTTGCTTTTTGGATTGCCTCGTAAACTACCGAAGCCGGATCAGCTTTGTCGCGGCGAACTATATCTGCGCCTGCGCGTTTTGACCAAATATCAAGCTGTTCTTCTGCCGCCGCACGGAAAGTGTCTCCCGCAGCGATTAGAACTTTTTTCCCTTCGTTTTTAAATTTATATGCCAGTTTTCCGATTAATGTGGTTTTTCCGACGCCGTTTACACCTGTTATAAAATAGATGTTTAAATCATCATTAGAGTAACAAAGTTCGTTACTGCCTGCGGCTTCCAGAGTTTGTAAAAATTCTGATTTAAGGTAATTTTTCACATCGGACGGTTTAATTTTCGTTTGGTTTCGAAGATTATCAACGAGTTCAGCAGCGTAGTTAACTCCCAAATCTGCGCTAATCAGCATATCTTCCATATCATCAAGCACAAATTCCGAAAATTCTTCTTCATGCTCAACAGAATCAACAACATTTCCGACCAAAGCCTGTGCAGTATTTGACACAGCCTGTTTCAGATTATTAAAGCCGTCCGAGAAAAATTTAAACATTATTGAAGTCCGTTTTCAACGATTACCTTAGCAAGAATTCCGTTGATGAATGATGAGCTGTCGTCTGTAGAATATTTTTTTGCAAGTTCTAAAGCTTCATCAACAATAACTTTCATAGGTGCGTCTTTGATGTAGAGAAGTTCTACAATTGCAATACGCAAAATATCTTTGTCCATTTTTACAAGACGTCCGAAATCCCAATTTCTTGCGTGTTTTTGTATAATTTCATCAACTTCTGTATGATTTTTTTGGAAATATTCTGCAATTTCGATTGCGTATTCTTTAACTTCGTTTTGAGAATCAAGTGTGGTAAATTCTGCGATTTCCAATGCTAACATAGCTTTTTCCGCAATATCAATCATTTCATTGATTCTGCCTGTCATATCAGAAGTCATAGGCAGCGGAACCGGAATATTTGCAACACCGATTGGTCTGTTCAAATTTGTTTCGTGTTCTGCTTCGTAAGTATCGATTTTATCACGCATATCAACGAGTGAACCCAATGCGAGTTTAAGTTCGTCGCTGGCGTTGCTTGTCAAAATTCTGACTGATTTTAAAATAATATCTTCTAAATCATCTTTGGAGTAATTTGTAATTTTTTTATCAAATTGAGAAAAAAGTATAAATGCTAATTCTCTTGCTGCTCTGCGGGCTTGCATAAATCACCTCATATAAATTGTATCTACAGGCTTATGCTAACATGAAAAATTTTCCAGTACAAGTGGGTTTTGCGCGTCAGTAATAACTAATAAAAAAAGCCTCTATTGAGGCTTTTGATTTATTCAACATTTGCCGAGAGGCAGGTTTTTTCATAGTGTAATCTGTTATTAAAGCTGTTTATTCTGCCCATAACGTCTTTAAACATCGGGATTGATAAACTTTGTTTTCCGTCAGAAAGCGCGTTTTCAGGGTCGTGGTGAACTTCTATCATAATGCCGTCTGCGCCTACTACCAAACCGGCTTTCGCAAGCGGTTCTATTAAGTATCGTTGTCCCGTTCCGTGACTCGGGTCTACGATTATAGGTAAGTGAGAGTATTTTTTGATAACAGGGATTGACGCAATATCCATCACGTTTCTTGTAAAAGCGCTGTCAAAGCTTCTGATTCCGCGTTCACATAAGATTACGTTTGTGTTGCCCTGATACATAATATGTTCTGCAGCAAGAAGAAATTCTCTGATTGTGCTTGCGAGTCCGCGTTTTAAGATTACGGGTTTGTTGCATTTTCCGACAGCTTTGAGAAGTTTAAAGTTCTGGACATTTCTTGCGCCTATTTGAAGAACATCAATATATTCTAACATCATATCAAGGTCGCAGGCATCCATAATTTCAGATACGCTCAAGAGTCCTGTCTCATCGCAAGCTTTTTTCATATATTGGAGAGCTTTTTCACCGTGTCCCTGAAAATCATAAGGGGAAGTTCTCGGTTTAAACGCTCCTCCGCGAAGGAATTCGCAGCCCATTTCTTTTCCTGCCTGTGCAACTTTAAGAAGACCTTCATAATCCTCTTCAACGGAACAAGGTCCTATCATGGAAACAGGTTTGTTGTTTCCACCGATTTTTACGCCGTTAGGGAATGTAATTACCGTATCTTCGGGGTTTCTGTCGCGGGATGCAAGTCTGAAAGGTTCTCTGATGACTTTAATTTCTTTTACGCCTTCAAGGGCAGAGAGTCTTCCCGGGGTGAGGGTGGTTTTATCGCCAATTGCATCAATTACTGTATGGACGTCGCCTGTATTGTAGCGGACTTCAAAATCGTTGTCTTTTAATAGGGTAATTACGCGTTGAATTTGTTCTTGTGTCGCGCGCGGTTCCATAATTATAATCATTTATATTTCTCCTGTAATAGTGTATAAAAAGCAACTAACATTGTAGCATAAAAATTTTTTATCGCAATTTATTTATTATAATTTTTTCAACATAGCAAGAGCCGGATAATATTCGGGAAGCACTCCGAGGCAAGAATTTAGTGCGTGTTTGCATTCTTTGAGATTTCCCTGTTTGTAATAGGCTTCGGCAAGAAGGTAATGTAGTTCGGGGTCATTGTAAAAATAATTTTTACCTCTTTCCAGAAAATACATTCCGTAATCATTTATATTGTGATTCAAAAATACTCTTCCGATGAATTTGTGAACTTCGGGATTTATTGTAAAAAGCCAATCCGCGTATTTTACTATATTTTCAATATAATTACCCTTGAAATATGTAAACAGAATATTCATATCAATTTCGAGAAAATTTCTCAGTTCGAAATATGACGGGTAGCCTTCAATCTTTCCTTCAATAAGTCCCGAGAAAAATACACCCCAGTGTGCCCGAATATCTTTATCAACGATAGAAAGGAAAAGAGCCTTTGCGTTTTGCGGTTTGTCCTGAAGAATTTCGCAATAAGCTTCTTCCAATACATATCCGTTTTGCGCAAAAAATTGAGGGCATCCGTCAATTTCGGATGCCAACAATTTATTTACAGCTGTTTTGTAATCAGATATCATATATTTAATTATTATTGTTGTTTGAGTTAAGACCGTTTAAGCTGTTCATCATAGAATTCATCATCATAGCCTGAATAACTTGCGGGTCAACATTCTGCCCGTTATTTTGCATCATATAAGGAATCATATTCATCATAGGGTCAGAATTGTAATTTCCGTTACCGTTATTCAACATCATAGACATTTGTTGAATTTGAGGGTCGGGTGTGTAGTAATTTGCGGTTTGCGGCATAGCCGTTTGAGGTTGTGCGGATTGGACTGTTGCTGCAGCAGGAGTCTCTTCCGCATAATCAGGCATTTGGGTTGATATGTTTAAGCCGGCTCTTTTTAATACTTGTACTGCGTTAATAATTTCATCGTTGGATGGGATATCTGCAGCCATTGCGAGTCTGTCTGTTTTAATTCCTTCTGTTTTATTGTTATATTCTTCAAGTTTTTTCAAATCTTCTTCTGATAAAGGTTCACCTTTGTTCATTTTCTTTTGAATGCTTTGAAGTTGTTTATCTCTCAATTGTTGATTGAGTTCTTTTGAGAATCCGTTAGTATTTGAATCTCTTATGAATTTATCTAAGTCATCAAGAGATTCACCTGATACGTCTGTGATATCTCCGGTCATTGTGCAAGCTGCCTGGCTGTTAATACAAGCTTTTCCTCTTGTAGCGTAATTAACCAGCATTTTATCAGGAGTGATTTCGATTGCTCTTTGGTAAGCACCCATTGCTGATTCTTTTTCTCCGAGTTTTGTATAAACCATGCCCATATAATAGTACGCAAGAGCGTTATTAGGGTCTTTTTTCAGGATTGCAAACAGTTCTTGTAAAGAGCCTGTATAGTTTCCGGATTTGTATTTTGAGACAGCGCTTTTAACTGTTGCTTTAGGGTAGAATTGAGGATTTTGGTCATATTTTTTAAGGAATACGACTTCATCGCTTGTGTTAACAGGAATTTCTTGTGCTCCATTAGCGTTGTTATTAGCGCTATTAGTTGTGTTTGTATTTGTATTAGAATTGTATTGAGCTTGCTGGGAGTTTGAATCTATTTCCCAGGATTTTGGCGGTCTTTTTTCCCTGTGCATATCTTTTTGTAAATCATAGCCGAATGCTTCTACTGCATTTGCTGCCAAATTAAGGTTCAAACCTCCGATTAAAAATGCTCCCGATAACAGTAAAATCAGTTTTTTATTCATAACTTCATCGTCCTTTTTTTTTATTATTAATAATATTTTTCATTAAATCAAATACTTTTTATATTATTATTATATCGTATTTTTGAGAAACGTCCTAGTATATTTACATTATTTTTTTTGAGAAAAAGCATGTCTTTTTTTATAAAGAATAATGAAAAACAGAATTATAATAACAGTTACGCCTAAAATAACCCATTCTATATATTCTTTAATTGTTTCACCGAAAAACATAAGGACCAGACTTACTATAAAGAATCGGGCGCCTCTTCCGAAAAAGCTTGCGACGAGGAATTTCCAGAAGTTCATATTCAATATTCCGCTTGCAATCGTGAATACTTTGTATGGAATAGGCGTGAATGCAGAGAAAAATACTGCAAGTGAACCGTATTTGTTATAAAGCTTTTCTACATTTTCAAATTGTTCGTGTTTGTTTTTAAAAATAAAATTAAACACAGGTCTGCCGCCCCAGAAACCGATGGCATATCCAAGCGCTCCGCCCAGTGCAGAAGCAATTGTGCAAATCAGTGCATAAAATAAAGCTTTTTCGGGTTTTGCAAGGTCCATTGTTATAAGCAAAAAATCAGGCGGCGGAACAAGAAAAAAACTTTCTATAAATGAGTTTAACGCAAGTCCCGGAACTCCAAGTGTCTGAAAAAAGTTATTAATTTGTGATAAAATTTCGTGCATATTCTCTCTCCCTAACTCCTGTTATTATATTATAAAAACTTGAAAATTTCTTAAATATATATATAATTAATTTATGAAAATTTTAGGTATAGACCCCGGCATGGCAATTGTCGGTTACGGATTAATTGAATATGACGGCGAAAATTATATGCTTCTCGCCTCAGGCTCTATTCAGACAGACAAAACAAAAAAAGAATCCGCAAGATTATTAGAAATTTATAACGATATGGAAACCATTGTTCAGATGTATAAGCCTGATGCGGTTTCAATCGAAAAATTGTTTTTCTTTAGAAACCAAACTACAGTAATGCCTGTTGCGCATGCACGCGGGGTTATTCTTACGGTTCTTGAAAAATACGGAATCCCGATTTTTGAATACACTCCTATGGAGGTTAAACAGGTTTTGACTGGTTACGGCAGAGCGGACAAAAAAGAGGTGGAACAGATGGTTAAATACACTCTTCAGGCTGAAACGCTTCCGAAACTCGATGATACTGTAGATGCAGTTGCTATTGCAATTTGTCATACAAGGACTTTGTGATATAATTTTTTTTGAATCGGGGAGCGTATGGATAAATCATTATTAAAATTAATTGTACTTATTGCGGCATTTATCGGCGGTGTTTGTGGAATTTTGACCATAGTGCCTTATGTCGGAGAATTCGTATTTTGGATTCTTTTGTGCCTTGCTGCGGTAATCGAAATGACTTTTCTTATCAAGTCCCGTGTATTGGAATTGGATACAGTTCAGGATAGTGTTACGATAGGCGCGATTATCGGTTTTGTATCGTTTATGGTTTTTTGTATAATTTATGTGCCCGCAGTAATTATTCTTATGAAGTTTTTCCGATTTTATACAAATTACGGTTTGTCTGTAATTCTCTCAGGTGCAAGTTTCGGTGTGATTTTTGTGCTTTCGGTGTTTATGGCCGTCCTGAGTGCAACCGTTAATGCTTTTACAGGATTTTTGACGTTTTTTGTAAGAGAGTTCATTAAAAATCTTGATAAAAATGAAGAAAAAAGAAATCAATTTAATATAAGGAAATAACAATGGCAGAATTTAACTCAAAAATAAAAACAATCGAATGGGTAGATAATTATTCAAAAATGGTAGATCAGACGATTCTTCCGTATGAATTCAAATATGTTAATATCACAAGCGGTCAGGAAATGTTTGACGCTATCAAAACAATGATAGTACGCGGCGCTCCTGCTATTGGTGTTGCAGGGGCACACGGTGTCGTGCTTTATGCTCAGGAACTCGCCGCAACACTTACCAACCGTGACGAATTTGTGAAACAACTGCTTGAAAAAGCTGATTATATGGCAACTTCGCGCCCTACTGCCGTTAACCTTATGTGGGCAGTAGAAAAGCAAAAAGAAGTTATTAAAAATTCAACTGCGGATATTTCAGGTATTGTGGAAGAGTTAAAACAAAACGGTATAAGACTTGAAAACGAAGATATCGCAATTAACAAAAAAATCGGCGACTACGGTGCGGAAGTTGTTCCAAAAGGTGCGACAATTCTCACACATTGTAATGCGGGAGGGCTTGCAACCGTAGGTTACGGAACCGCACTCGGTGTTGTTCGTTCTGCTTTTGCAAATGACCCTACGATTCAGGTTTTTGCAGACGAAACCAGACCTCGCCAACAGGGTGCAAGAATTACTACTTTTGAACTTACGATGGATGGAATTCCGACGACCCTTATTACTGACGGAATGTGTTCTTATTTTATGAAAAAAGGTATGATTGATATGGTTGTCGTTGGTGCTGATAGAATTGCTGCAAACGGCGATGCCGCAAACAAAATCGGAACTTACACAGTCGCAATTGCTGCTAAATATCATAATGTGCCGTTTTATGTTGCAGCACCGCTATCGACTATTGATACTAGTATTAAGACAGGTGATGAAATTGTTATTGAAGAACGTTCGCACGAAGAAGTTACGCATATTAACGGAAAACTTATCTGCGCACCTGAGGTAAATGTTATAAATCCTGGATTTGATGTTACTCCGCATGAATTAATTGCGGGGATAATTACCGAAAAAGGAATTCTAAGACCTGATTACAATAAGTCTATCGCGGAAGCGTTCAAGATTTAAATAAAAGGAGTGGCGGACTTTTAGCCCGCCACTTTTTTTATATCATAACTTATATGGATAATCTTCATTAAACTCCCACCGAACCAGTTCGGCTGACCCTTACTCCTCAAAATATCTGATTACACGGTTATTTACGTGTGGACGGATGGGAGTTTTGGCTTGCAAAGGATTATAACTTATATGGATAATCTTTTTTAAACTCCCACCGAACCAGTTCGGCTGACCCTTACTCCTCAAAATATCTGATTACACGGTTATTTACGTGTGGACGGATGGGAGTTTTGGCTTGCAAAGGATTATAACTTATACGGGTAATCTTCTTTAAACTCCCATCCGTCCATCATTAACACTCTGCCGCAGCTAACAGGCTGCGTTTTACATGTTTGCAATGCTTTCTCCCTTGTATTACAGATAGATGTCGGGCAGTAGGCACACCAGTTTTTGGAACCGCCACATTCATTTTCTGCTTTATTGCGAGGACAGAGGGCAAATGCAAACTTATCTTTGCCATATTCGTTAGGCGGTTTATTCCCGTTTACATCAAAATGAAAATCTGTACACGCACCGTTTCTAATTACTATTACCGAACCGTCTGACAAATATACTACTATAGAATCTGTTTGTACAGTTTCTCCATCCTGTAACTCAACAGGATTTTCATCGACTTTAACATATTTTATGTAAGGTTTAATGTATTTGTTAAAATAGACAATTGTGGCATTTCTGTTTCCCTCAATTGATACATTACCGTCTTCGTCCTTAATATCGCCATAATAAGTTTTCTCCCAGTCAATGCTCGGTCCGTTATCATTTTCTGAAAGCATAATTGCCTGTGACATTGTGCTATAGAATTTTTTCAAGCGGGTAATCGCTTCCTTTTTTTTGTAATTTTGAACCAATGCCGGCAAAGTCATAGCCGCTACAATTCCGATTATGCCGAGGGTGATGAGGACTTCGGCGAGGGTAAAGGCGGCTTTTGCATTGTCATTCTGAAACGTGGACTGTTCCGTTTTACATGATTTGTTAATGTTCAGAATCTCCGTTTCTTTAAGAGATCCTGAACCAAGTTTAGGATGACATAATTGTTCATTCTCGTTTGCGTTTTTCAATTTCAAAAAGACTTTC
>CAOJDT010000019.1 GCA_948433295.1 uncultured bacterium | reverse complement strand
GAGTGAGTAAGACGGCACATCACCCTGACACTAAAATGCAGGGAGGCACGAGTAATGGTAGAGGGAAGAGGAAAATTGCTTTCACTCTTGCCGAAGTTCTCATCACCCTGGGCATAATCGGAATAGTAGCGGCTATGACAATGCCGACTTTGGTTGCAAATTATGAGAAAAAACAAACCGCTACAGCTGTTAAGAAAGTGTATTCGGAACTTTTGCAGGTTATTCAACGTTCGGAAGCAGATAATGGCGAACTCAAGTATTGGGATTTGACAAAAATCCCTATAGAGGAACGAGAAGAATTTGTTAATAAATATATAAAACCATATTATAAAGGTTTTAAACTGTTAAAAGGCGGAATGCAAAATGCGCTTTGGGACCATAATGCGGTCGGAGCAACCGCTGCTAACGGGATCACAAACAACGGAACAATTATTTCCATTTCAACATTTAAGGGAGTTTTGTATATTCTTGTTGATGTAAACGGATATAAAAAACCAAATAAAATGGGACGAGATATATTTTATTTCAATACATTTACGGGAAAGCTTATGCCCTCAGGGTGGCAAAATGGTTTGACACGAGAAATGGCATTAAGTGGATATAATTCAGAGAATGGGTTGAAATTTTCTTGTAAAAAATCAAAAACAAATGAAGACGATGATCATACGGACAGCCGCCACGCCTGTACTGCGTTGTTAATGCTTGACGGATGGGAATTCAAGAAAGATTACCCGTGGTAGTATTGAGAAACCCTGAATTCCCACCGAACCAGTTCGGCTCAGCCTTGCCACTTAGAATGTCTGCTTACACGGATATCATCAAACGGACGGATGGCAATTCAGGGTTTATTTTTAGTGCACTCTGTAAAAATCTGTTCCGCCGAGAACCTTGTCTTTAAGCTTTTTCCAGTTCTGACCGTAGAAGTATTTCAACTGTTCAGGGAATTGTTCTGCGATATCAATCAAATACATGTCATGGATAATAAATTCTTTTATGAGAAAAACAATGTCCTCGTTTTTTGTCCATAAAACATTAGTATCCTGATTTTTTGACGGATTGAGCTTTCCAAAAATTCCCTCGCTGTTGTCAGTGGTAAGAAAAATCATTTTTCCGCCGAGTGAATGTTCAATTTCGCGTCCTCCGTTGTGTCTGAATACAGTTCCGAAATTACAGTTGAAATTATCATAACCCACAATTTTTATATCAAGCCCGCGATTATATGCCTCAAAGAGATAAGGTTCAAAATATTTGAAATCTTGTGACCATATTTCTAAGAAAATTTCTTTTTCGGCGTTATTAATAAGCTCTATTATTTTTTTATGAATTGTTGAAGTCCCGTTTACGCACAAAACAGGTTCAGTGTAATTGTCTTTTACGTTCGGAAGTTTCTTTTCCAAAAAATCAAGAGTAGATGTAATTTTACGTTTGTAACGTTTGGTTAATTCTTTAGGCTTTATCGGTGTATATGTTACGGGCTTTGTGTTGGAACTCATTACAATATGCGCCAATTCAAGCGCTTTTAAAGTATCGTAGGCTCTGGATTGCGGAATGTCCGCAAGTTTACTGACTTCATAGCCAGTTGCAGGATATTTTTTCAGTAGCGCAAGATAAACTTTCGCCTCATAGCTGTTAAGTCCGATTTCCTTTAAATTTTCAATAAGTTCGTCCATTCAGAGATGTCTTTCCGTAATTATTTTTTGATTTTACGAATCATTTTGTGCCACAGGCAGGTTTTGTTATGTCGTTCTTCCGCGTAGGCAGGCTGAGAAATCTTTTCTCCGAACGGTTTTAAATCAGAAGGTTTTTCCCCGTTTTTTTGAACTTTTTGTAATTTTTTCAAATCTTGTCGTTTTAATTTTCTAATCATGCGATACTTTGCTCTCTGGTCGCTGTTTAAAATTTCCATAAGCTGTTTGTCGTGTTCTGTAGAAATTTTTCGAATAGATTTTCTAACCTGTTTTAATTCGTCTTCAATTTCTTTAATGGCAGTTCTATCCTGTTTTGCTTCCGCATTTTTGAGTTTATGTTTAAGTATACAAAATTTATGTAGTTCGGGTTCAAGAGCTTCGTAGCGTTTTTTTTCAAGCTCATTTTTACACTTAATTTGAGCGGGTGTAAGGTTAAGCGTATTATAAATACTATCTCTTTGCAGTTTTATTTTTTCAATAAGCTGAGACGCATAGTCATAATGCTGTTCTTCAATAATTGTTACTTCACACGGAGTATTGTCCGCATCGTTTGCCATAACAGGCATTGAACCTGCAATTATGCAAAGTCCTGCTATTAGTAAAACTTTTTTCATAGACTCTCCTTAAGTTAAAATTCCTTAAGACTATTGTTGCATACACAGGCAAAAATTTCAACCTGACGCATTTTTATGCTAAATTGAAGCTATGGAAGAAATGAATCTCAGAAATTATGCTTATATCGGTGATGCGGTTTGGGAATTATATATTCGCGAAAAAACAGTCAGGCTAACCGAAAATTCTAAAAAGCTTCACAAAATAACTACTGATAAAGTAAAAGCCTCATATCAGGCACAACTTTTGCATAATATGGATCCAGAACTTACGGAAGAAGAACATGAGATTGCACGTCGGGGCAGAAATCTTCCGATACCGATCGGACGGCGTTCAAATCAGGTTGAATATCGTCAGGCAACAGCGTTTGAAGTTCTTATCGGTTGGTGGCATGAGCATGACAAAAAGCGTTTGGATTTAATACTGTCTAAGATTTTACTGGAATTTTAAAATGTAATAGATTCGGGCAAATAGTTGATTAAATATTGAAATTACGTAAAAAATCGTATATAATAATAAATGATTAAAGAATTTCAAAAGTTATGCCGTTAATAAAAATGTTGAACTTCGAAATGATGTTTATGAAACGGAAGGTGAAAAAATGCCAAAATCATTAAATGAATTATCCGCTGATCTTAGGGATTTAATAATAAGTATTCATTCGGATGTTCGCGACAAGCATACTTTTCGACCGGAAAAATATCATAACTTAAAAATAACTATGGATGTAGGGAACGATAATTTTCCACAAATAAAAGTATCTATGGGAATATCAGAAGCAACATTTGACATTCAAACGGGGCAAAAGTTATACGGAAGCTTAGGACTGGAGGAAAAACATATTCAACGTTGGTTTATGAAAAGTGAAACAATCCCAAATCTGATGGCTTGTTGGAATGAGCGTGTAAAAAATGCAAAACGCGACCTTGATAATTAAAAATAAAATTTTTAAAAAAGGGGTTTACAAAAAAAAATCAGCATGTACAATAAATATTGTGACAAATGAATAACACAACTGCGGAAATCGCAGAGAACTCGTGGGGGTTTAGCTCAGCTGGTAGAGCACCTGCTTTGCACGCAGGGGGTCAGGAGTTCGAATCTCCTAACCTCCACCATTTCAAACAACTAGAACCATTTAAAATAGTGCCTTCGGGCACTTTTTTAATGCTTTCAAGACATTTATCTTTTGAAGAAATTATTGCTGACTTGAATGCAGGCAAATTATATCTACTAATTTATTGAGAAATGTAAAAAAGGGATTAAAGTTACAAAATTCCTTCCATCATGTCATTTAGAGCTAGTTTCGCAACTCTGATAGGCGTTGAAAAAGAAGTTCCATTCATATCACCCAATTTTATAGATCCAATATCAATATCAGTACCAGGAATACCAGTAATATTTAATCCATGCTCTGTTTTGCTAACTTCAAATTCACCTTTTTCGTAGTGTTGTGTATATCTTGAATTTCCTGATGATGAAAAATTAGAAATTTTGCCAGAAGATGATAGCGAACCAACTCCTTCTATTCTGTTATTGAATAATAATTCTGCTTCTACTGTTTTACGTCCGTCATTTCCACTTGCTTTTAAAACTCTAGTTCCTTTTTTAGAAAGTTTATTTAGAAAGTCGAATAAATGATCCTCAGTGAACTTACTAGGAAATTCTTTTCTGGCTTTGATAAATGCATTGAATAGAGCCTCATTTGAATATTCAAAATTAAACAAAAGGTCTCTATCAAGACCTATTTTAGCCAACTCTTTACTATTGTAATCCGTAAGTTCAACCCAAATGTCCTTGGGAGATATTGTTGTCCCAAAGGAACAATTTATGTAATCATAGCTATTTTGCTTAAGTATTTTCTGTATTTTATTTTCATCAGCTAAATTTTTTCTTTCAATAATATCATATTTGGCAAAAGGATTATTTCTTTTTGCAAATATTACAACCTTATCACCGTGCGTTGCTTGTACATATTCACCCCTTTTTCCAACAAACTCATCAATAATAGCAATTTTTTTAGGCATTATCTCAGCCTCTTTAATAAATGCACCATCTTGATCAAGAATTCGGACAAGGACTTTACCGTCTTCTGTTTCACCTTGTTTTAACAGGTTATAAACTTTGCCGTCTTTAGGGTTTGTCCATTGAACTCTTGAATAGCTGTCCTCAATTGTTTCAGATGTCAAACGTCTTAAATCTTCAGTGCTTGCTTTAGAAAAAGTTGAATTTATAGGGGCTTTTATTTGACTTGATGCAATTCTGTTCATTTGTCGAGCCTGTTTCATCTCAACTGTACAAAACCGTGGTAATGCAAAAGTTTTACCTGTTGGTGGGTAAGTTAGTGTAGGATTTATTCCATGAAAAATTGATGGCTGCCTCCGTAGTAAAGAACGGGCACTTCCTGCCTTTAAAAAGGCGGCAACACCTTTTGTAAGATTTATTCCTAAATCAACTTTTCCCATAAAATATCCTTATTTTTCCCCTATATTTATATAAAGTATTTTTCTCATCAAAAATTGCTTTTTTTGTAAAAATATCTTACAGTTTTTTAAACATCGGATTTTAGAATTTTGGATTTGAAAAACTGTAGATGTCAAATGTGTTCAAATCATAGGCTACGCAATATTTTTACGAATTTGTTGTGTTAAACTGTATGTCAAAGTCCAAAATAAAAAAGACGATAACTAATATTATCGTCTTTTTTATTTTAAGTGGGTAGGATTTGATGAGTAACTCCCAATGTTCAAAAGCACATGGAACGATTTTGTTTGGAAGTAAGATTCCGATTAATAAAATTATGAATTGTTGCAAATTGATACGAACATGGCATCAGTTACTTCATTTTAGTTGCATTTTAATTTAACATGATTTTATATGAATACAATAAAATTTAGGAGTAATAATGGCGTTAATTATTAATGAGTCAATGGAAGATTTTGTTACTTATGTTGATAAAAATGCATGTAAGGTTCCAATATTCGGAGATGCAAATTATAACTCAAACCACCCTTATTATAACAAACTAATTGATAACAGAAATGGAAGATGTCCTCAAAACCGTCTCGGGTATGAAGTTGTATGGAATGATAAATCTTCCAAAAGAAATATTTTTATACTGTTTAATCCCAGTGTTGCAAATTCCGAGCGGCTTGATGAAACTTTGAAAAATTGTGTGAGAATTTCTTATGCCGTAAACCAAAGTCTGTCAGAAAATAATCAGGCAGGCGGTATGGTTATTTATAATTGTTTTTCCGTAAGACATCCTATAATTGAGGAAGCAATAAACATTTTAAATAATAATTATCAATATGAATATGATAATAACCCTATTTTTAAATTAAGTGATAATTTTTCACAAGACTCTGTAAACATAATTTTAGCCTGGGGGAATGACGCTAAAAATAAACTTCCGAACAGTTATTATAAATCTTTGCAAGAAACAATAAATAAGTTACAGGAACGGCAACCTGTATATGCTTACCGCTGTAACAAGTCTGGCGCAAAACAACCTTCACATCCCAGTCCGCGTTGTACTTATCTTGTTAAAAGATTTTGTAAGGATGCCAAACTTATTAAACTTGATAAGAATTTTCAGCCCGAAGATTAGTCTTTTACCGATAAGTACGCATTCTTCTTAATTTTTCCTCAAGATATGCGATTTCTTTTTTCCGTCCTAAATCTTCATAAATTTTCTTTGCTTTTTCATATAATATTATGGCATTATCCGGCTTTTTCCGTTCAATCATTTTGGCAATATCAGAGTATGCAAAAGCAAGCTGAATTTGAACATTTGATTTTGACGCCGGTTTTATATGAAGGCTTTGAAAATTTTCTACATTTTCTTCGTAATTGTTAATTATTCTTTTGCAGCATTCTTTTTTTCTGTTAAGAATATCAAATATTCCTCTTCTGTTACGTGTAAATTTATACATGTATTCTAAATCTGTCAGCCGAGCGAGTTCATGGAGTCCGTCTTTTTTCGCACGAAAATTTTCGATTGACATATTGAGAAATTTTTCGGCGTTATCGTTTAACCTGAAACTCAGGCATAATTTCCCGAGTTCGTTAATCAGTAAATCGCTAAGGGTTTGTTTTCCGTTAGATTTCAGTTGTTCGGACAGTTGGGTTGTTCTGTCGCAAAAGTCCTCCAGCTGATGACCTCGAACAAACAAATCTTTTACTTGCATAAAATCTTTTTTTGCACCGGTCAATTCGGTATGAGATGTCATGCAACGTTTTATAAAATCGTTGAATGTTTTATGATAGACATCTTCCTGCAAAATTATTTTTGGCAAAACCTTCATATTTATATTAAGTAACCGGTTAAGAAAAAATTGACTTCTTTTTATACATGATTAAAAAAATGTAAAAAATATGTTATAATAAAAATAGAGTTTATATGTTTTCGGGGTTAAAATTATATGATTGATTATGATGGTCTTTTGAAGAAGATTCCAAAAGTTAAAAAGATTCTTGACGACGGGTCAAACAGTAATCTTTTTCATTATACAAAGCCCGAAAAGCTTTTGAGTATTTTGGAATCCGGTACAATCAGGTTTTCGAATGCTCTTTATCTTAATGATAAAGAGGAAGTAACGTATTCTTACAAGCTTATTGTTAATTTGCTGGATGAGATGCCGCAGCTTAATGGTGAATTGTCATCAAGGATAAAGGATTATTTTAGCCGAAAATACAAGAATATCGTCGATGGCAGCGATAATTTCTTAAACAAATATGAGTACTATACGATTTCATTTTCGACCGACAGTGACAACCTTACGCTATGGAATAACTATTCCAAAGGGCAGACTTATACGGGTTATAATATCGGTTTTTGTAAAAAAGATTTGATTTCCGATATGGAAAAACAGGGATTCCATTCTGTGTACGGAAACATTATTTACAGTAAAGAAAAACAGATTACTGTTTTGAAACTGATATTTGAAAAATGGAATAAAGAATTCGAAAAACTTATTAATGCACGTAAAACTCAAAAAAATACTGACAAAATTCAAGATACACTTTTTGAACTGATTGATATTTTAAGCATTATCAGCTTATTTTTCAAAAATCCGTATTTTAGGGATGAGAAAGAATACAGGATTATATTTATAAATAATTTCAGTCGTTTATCTTATAAACAGACTAAGATTTTTGAAAAAAACGGGCTTTTTGTTCCGTATATAGAATACAAGTTTTTGAAACGTACGGTAAGTTCCATTAATATCGGTCCGACGCTTGAAGGAAATATTTTTTATACCAGTACTTGCAGAATGTTAGCGAACTTTGGTTACGAGAAAAAAACTATTAATCGTTCAAAAATTCCTTTGAGGTTCTAGGACGAATATTACACCATTTTCTTTCAAAATCCCATTCGTACCTGTGTTGCAGACAGGATTGTTCGCTTACAATAAATTCGCCCCTGTCGGATTTAACCTCAAGTCCTTCCGCACAATATCCCGTATCCAGACAAAAGTCCATATCATCGATTTTTATGTCAGGTTGAAATAAAGCGATATGTCCGAAAATTATTGTTGCTGCGATGGTTACTATTTTGTATTCAGTTTTTATGTTTTGTGAATAAAGAATAATCCAGTTTGCTAATGTAAGCAAAATTAATAACGACATATAAATTTTTAAATGTAATGTTATACCGGATTCGTGATAAAGACAGCCTGTAAAAAAGATATCTCCTATCAGAAAAAGGCAATAAATTATTTTAAAAATTTCGGCCACTATTTTATTCAGTATATCCATATTATAATTTTAAAGTTGATTTTTATACTTTTCAATGTGAAATATTAAAAATATATCCGAAGACTTTGTACGTATACCGCAGAGTAATGCAAGGTATCATTTTGGTTGTAATGAGAAATTGGGGAAATATTGTTAAAATCTGTAACGCTTTCTGCAAGAATACAAATTTTCCTATAGAATAAATATATGGAATTTATAGGGGGAATTATGAAGAAATTTTTGATATTGTCACTATGCGGATTGCTATTTGGTATAGCACCGTCGTTTGCGTCTACAGAATTAAATGAATCCGAGCCAATCGGAGTGTTCAAAACTCAACAGCAAAAACAGCGTTATATAAATTCTATAGGTTTCAGAATTTTGAATGCTAATAAGATTAAACAAAGAATGAATTTTATATACAGTAGCAAAAAAACAATTAATGCATTTTCTACTCATGTGGGCAGGTCAATTACGATTTATCACGGTATTATTGCTTATACTGATAGTGAAGATGAAATTGCGGCAATTCTTTCACATGAGATATCACACTCTATTGACTCATATCAGGGAATCTTCCGCGGAACATTCTCAAATCTTCCACACCTTTTTGTACCGAGAAAATACGAAAGAAAAGCTGACAAAAGAGGCGTTGATTTTATGGTGAATGCGGGTTACAACCCTGTTGCCATGATTGTTATGATGAATAAAGTTTTTCCTCAGGACAGATATGAATTTTTGTCTACCCATCCGCTGGCATCACGAAGAATGGCGTACGTTTATGAATACATCTATACAAAATATCCGCAGTATTTGAAAAACAACATATATCAGGATAATATTTATTACCAGAATTTTCTTTTAACTTCACAGGATAACAGACGTAAACTTCAAAAGAAAATCGAAAGTAAGTCGGACAAAAGAGTAAGATATGATTAGAATATTGCTTGCGGCAATAATTTTGGCTGGTTTGCCGTGTTTTGCAAATAATGAATATTCTCCCGAATTGTTTCGGGATGAACTTGTTGAAACTACTTTGAAAAATGTTAGTGATATTTATCCTGCGCCGAATTTGAACTACAATTATGATGATTCTGAAATAAAAGGCGGCGCGGAAGTTCCGCTTGTTCACTACAAACCTTTGAAAATGCGTGACCATCTTGTTGAAACGACATTAAAAGATGTTAGCGGTGAATATCCCGAGGCAAATCTTGTTTACGATTATTCAAACATTAGATTTGTTCCGCTGAAAATCCGTTTTCTTGAACATATTACAACTAAAAAGACTAATAATTTTGAAGGTCAGATTGTAAAATTTGTTGTGACTGAAGATATTTTTGATGGCAAAACAAAACTTCTCTCAGGCGGAACTTATGGTACCGCAAGGATTGAAACCCTTATGGCGCGCGGCGCAATGGGTGAACCTGCAGACATAATCATTTCCAAATTTGATGTTGAAGGTCTTGATAAAAAGAAAATTGACGGACTGATTGTCAGAAGAGGTGCAAACCTTGCATTGCTTGCAGGTGCGTTGAAATATTCTATTGGAACAGTCTTTCCGGGAACGGGTTATTTGTTTATGCTGATAAAAGGCGGTCAGGCAAAAATCAAGACCGACGAGATTTTTGAACTTAAATATTTACCTTAAAAATCAGTGATGTATTTATTCCGCCAAAGGCAAAGTTATTCGACATAACGTAATCCGTTGAAATTTCCTGCCCCTGCCCTTTTATGTAACCGAGTTTTCCGCAATCTTCATCGACGGAGTTTAAGTTAAGCGTCGGACAGAACCATTTTTTGTGAGCCATATCGAGAGTCATAATAGCTTCTACAGCACCGCAGGCACCGAGAGTGTGACCAGTATAGCTTTTTATGGAACTTATGGGAACTTCGCGTTTAAAAACATCGTAAGTTGCGTTTGTTTCAGCCAAATCTCCGTGCAAAGTTGCGGTTCCGTGTGCGTTTACGTAACCGATTTTGTCGGGAGAAAGATTTGCGTCTTTAAACGCAAGTTCAAGGGCTGATTTCATTTTATCGCGGTTAGGGCTTGTGATGTGGGTTCCGTCGGTGCTTGTGCCAAATCCGACGACTTCCGCGTAAATTTGTGCGCCGCGTTTTTTTGCGTGTTCGTATTCTTCAAGAATCAACGTTCCTGCTCCCTCGCCTATTACGAGTCCGTCGCGGTTTTTGTCAAAAGGTGACGGTGTGAGTTCTGGGGTGGAATTCTTCTGGCTTGTGGCGTAAAGAGTATCAAAAATAGCGATTTGCGTAGGATGAAGTTCTTCTGCACCGCCCGCAATCATTACGGTCTGATATCCGTTTTTGATTGCCTCATAAGCGTAACCTATTCCCATAGAGCCGGATGTACAGGCGGTTGAGGTTGGAATAAGCCTGCCCGTGGTTTTGAAGTAGAGCGAAATATTCACGGCACAGGTCTGCGCCATCATTTTAACGTAACTTCCCGAAGTCACGGTTTTGACTTCTTTATCCGCCATCATTGAATAGAAATCAATAATGCTTTCCAGAGAACCCGATGAAGAACCGTAACTGACACCTGTTTCGCCGTTTGAGATAATTTCGTTGCCGAGAAGTCCGGAATCTTTTAGGGCTTCTTCCGCGCTTGCAACACTCATAATCCCCACACGTCCCATTGTGCGTGTTATTTTTCTGTTAAAGTGTGCGGGAATTTCAAAATTATCCGCAGGTGCCGCAAGTTTTGCATTAAGCCGCGTAAATTCTTCAAGTTCGGGCATAAATTTGACACAATTTTTCAGACTCAGAAGCCGTTCAAAAGCCGTTACACGGTTGGCACCGAGCGGACTGATTTGCGACATTCCCGTAATTACGACCCTTCTCACAGATAAAGACCTCCGTTTACGGAGATTACCTGACCGGTAATATAGGCGGCATCTTCACTCATTAGGTAATTTACGAGGCTTGCGACCTCTTTTGCTTTGCCGAATCTTTTCATCGGAATCATTTTTTTAACCTCATCAACAGGCAAATCCTGCGTCATATCGGTTTCAATAACCCCAGGTGCGATTGCGTTTACGGTGATTCCGCGTTTTGCAAGTTCAAGGCTGAGTGCTTTTGCGGCACCGATAATTCCCGCCTTTGAGGCGCTGTAATTCACCTGACCGCGGTTTCCGCAAAGTCCCGAAACTGACGACATTGCAACGATTCGCCCTTTTATTCGGTTTGTAATCATAGGCAAAATAACAGGTTTTAAGACATTATAAAATCCACCGAGATTTGTATTAAGAACCTCGTCCCACTCATCATCTTCCATTGCAGGAAAAACGTTATCGCGGGCGATTCCGGCATTCAGAACAACCCCGTAATAAATTCCGTTTTCTTCAATATCTTTTTCAATAACGCTCTTGCACTCTTCACGGTCTTTAATATTGAACTGCAAAACCCTTGCAGAAACGCCGAGTGATTCGATTTCGCGTGCAATTTCCTGTGCTTTGGCAGTATTTTTGTTGCAATGCAGAACGATGTTATAACTGTTATTTGCGAGATATAAAGCTGTTTCTTTGCCGATTCCGCGGCTTGAACCCGTTATTAAAACCTGTTTTTCCATTATTCTTTAAAACTCCGTTATTTGAGGAATTCCGAAGCGTCGTCGGGCTGATAAACATTCACCATTGCCCTTGCACACTCATTACCGTCATTATAAATAAAACACTCAAAGGAGACAAGCTGATTGTCGCCGAAAATTTCTTTTGCCTTTATTGTGTAAGTTTTTCCGTTTTCGAATTTTTCAGTAGAGCATTTGTAAGAGCGTGTTCCGAGGAGGAAACCTATTTTCGGTTCTCCCTCTCCGCGTTTGAAATGAGCGTAACTCCCGATTGTCTGCGCCATAAATTCAATCCCCGTAAGGTAAGAAATTCCGTTTAGTCCTTTATCAAAAAACAGGCTGTCTTCGCGGACAGTTACACGTGATGTGACGTAATTTTCGTCAAAATTTATCTCTTCAATATCATCAATCAAAATCATCGGATGATCGTGCGGAAGAACTTTTGCAAGGTCGTAGTGTTTTTGTGAAGTGCCGCCCTTGGAAAGTATAATTACCGCGTTTGTGCCGCCAAAACCGAATGCGTTACACATAACGTTTTTCACCTGTGTTGCAGAGCCGCCTTTTTGTACAAGTTTGATTTTAGGCAAATCGTTGTCGTATTCGCCGTCAAAAATATGCGGCAGCAGCGAATTTTTTTCTAATGCCATACAGCAAAGAGCTGTTTCAATGCTTGCCGAAGCCCCAAGGCAGTGACCTGTCAGCGGTTTGGTGGAACTTGAAGGGATTGAATTCCCGAAAATTTTATAAACCGCATTGGCTTCCATAAGGTCATTTGCACCGGTTCCCGTGCCGTGAAGGTTTATGTAATCAATTTCTTCGGGTTTTAAGCCCGCCTCATCAAGCGCAATTTGCATTGCACGCGCCGCCTGAATTCCTTCGGGGGCAGGGGTTGAGGAGTGGTAAGCGTCGGAGGTTTCGCCTATTCCGCGAATTTGAATACCTTCTGCATCTTTTTCCAGAATAAAAAGCGCACCTGCTTCTCCTATATTCATTCCTTTTCGGTTTTTAGAAAACGGGTTAGAACGTTCTTCAGAGAGAACTTCCAGAGCGCCGAATCCCGCGAGCGGAAATTTTGAAATTTCGTCGGTACCGCCTGCGATTACTGCATCACAAATTTCGTTTTCAAGGAGTTTTTTTGCGGTAGAAAAAACTTTTATTCCCGAAGAACACGCCGTTGAAACCCCGCAGAAAAAGCCTTCCGTTTTAAGATAATCTTTTAAGAATTCGGCAGGATTACTCATTTTTAAAAATTGCGCGTTGTTTGTTTCTTCAAATTTGTCAATGCCCGTGTTTGTTGTGGCAATTACGATTCCGATTTTTTTGCGGTCGTATTTTTGTAAAAGTGCGTCAATGTCGGGTTTAATTTGATTAACGCAATGGAGAAGGATTCTGTTGCAGCGAAGGTTATATTTTTCGTCGGAAATTTCGGGGAGTTCTGCGGTAATCTTGAAATCCGTAAGTTTTCCCGCAGTACAATTTTCGAAAATTTCATTCGAATTTTCGCCGAGAGAACAAATCGCGCTTGTTTTAGTTATAGTAATCATCTTTCCTCTATGTTAATATAATAGCATGAAGGAAGTGATTTTTGACATTAAAAATTTTTCTTACGTGACGGGAGATGATATTGACGTATCTTTTATACCGATGATGCAGCGGAGAAAACTCAACAATTTCGGGCGTGCTGCACTTTATACGCTATACGGAGCTTATGACGGAGGTTTGCCAAACCTTGTTTTTGCGTCACAATACGGGGATTTTGACCGTGTCGAAAAATTAATCACACAGAGAAAAGAAGACGGAGATGTTTCGCCTGCTGGCTTCGGGATGTCAGTACATAACGCTGTAATAGGACTTTTTTCGCTTTTGGAAAAAATTAACACTTCATACAATTCGGTTTCTTCGGGCGAAAAATCAATATCCGCAGGATTTTTGGAAAGTGTTCTTTCAAGTGAATCCTTGTTCTGTTATGCCGAAGGTTTCGGCGGAACAAAAAGCGTGTCGGTTCTCACATCCGACAACCCGAACGGTGAATTCGTTCTGTGCGGAAATTTTCAAAACAAGCCTGCAAGTGACGGGTTTTTGGAATTGGTTAATTTTCTTGAAGGCAGAAGCGAAGAATTTGTTAGCGATTTGTATGTGATAAAAAGGAGGCAGGCGTGAGGTTGTGGCGCGGGCTTCTTGTTTTGCTGGAAATGATTTTGTTTGCATGCGGTGCGGTATATATCGGCTGTGTGATTTTTCCACTCCTGTCGTTCAGATATAAAGGCAAAGAGCGGCGCAAGGAGTTTGCGGGAATTATACGCAGGTCGTGGAAATTTTTCATTTCCGTAATGGAGAATTCAAAAGAAATCAAAGTTAATATCAACGGTAATCTTTCTGATATAAGAGGAAAAGTCGTTGTCGCATCGCATCCGAGTTTTATAGATATAATTCTTTTAATCGGAAATATGCCTGATTCGCTGTGTCTTGCGAAAAAAAGCATTCTGAAAAACCCTATTATGCGTAATATCGTAAAATCGCTGTATATTATTAATGATATTGACCCCGATGAATTCAAAAATTCAGCGGTTGAAGCACTTAATGACGGATATAATATCGTAATTTTTCCGACGGGAACGCGTACCCTTCCGAATGAAGAAATTAAAATTCACAAAGGCGCCGCACAAATAGCAATCGCGGCGGGGGTTGATATTGTGCCCGTAAAAATTGAAACGGATTATCCTTTTTTAATCAAAAATCACTTTCCGCTTGACGCGTCGGACAAAACGGTTAATTATAACCTCACAGTGCTGCCTCCGATTAAGATTTCCGACTTTGACCCGAATCTTACGGAAATAATTCTGCGTAACAGAATTTGCGAAAGGATAAAAGAAGAAATTTTTTAATGTCATCCTGAACTTGTTTCAGGATCTCCTTAATTAAATGAGATTCTGAACAAGTCAAAATTTAGCGCTCTTAATTCGCACAAATTTTTAGACTTTTCAGAATGACATTGTTCTAAAAAATTGACTTTATATCATCGTTAGGTTATAAATTTATTATAGGAATTTAAGAAATGACTTTGGAAAACGAAATTAAAGAAATAATTATTAAGTCGTTGGAACTTGAAGATATCACGGCTTTTGATATTAATGACGAAGAGGCACTTTTTGTTGACGGGTTGGGGTTGGATTCAATCGACGCGCTCGAACTCGGGATGGCTCTGAAGAAAAAGTATAACCTGACGCTTTCTTCGGATAAAAAAGAAAACGCAAAGCATTTCTATTCCGTGAAAACACTGGCAGATTTTATCAGGAGTAACACCGTTGGCTAAAGAATTTACACGCGAAGATATTATGACCGAACTTAGAAATATTCTTGTTGATGATTTTGAAATCAACGAAGAATTGATTAAGCCCGAAGCAAATCTTTTTGAGGATTTGGAACTCGACAGTATTGACGCCGTTGATTTGGCGGTGAAATTGCAGTGCTTTACCGACAAGAAAATTACGCCCGAAAATTTCAAGAAAATCCGCACCATTGATGATGTAGTTAACGCTGTAGAAGAACTTCTCGAATGAAATTGAAGTTTTTAGTGCCGATTTTTGTAACTCTGTGTGTGATTTTTATATTTCATTACACACAATTTTTTGCGGTAAAGTTTTACCCTGTTGCGGCTAATTTAACAGTATTTCTGGTATTTTTTACATCGCTTTTTGCAAAAGAGACGGTTGTGCAGAAAATTGCACGAACAATTGAGGGTGAACTTGACGAATTCACGAAAAATTATACACGAAAAGTTACTTATGCGTGGTGTGTTTTTTGTTTTGTAAACCTTCTGTTATCAATCGCAACGGTGTTTATGACGGAAAAATTTTGGGCACTTTATAACGGATGTATTTCATACCTTGCAATCGGTACTATGTTTGCGGTTGAATATATTATAAGAACGGTTTTGAGGAAGAAGTATCGACGATGATTTTGGAAAAATTTTTTACGGATAAATATGATACGCAAACGGTTTTTGTAAACCCTGACGTGACTTTCGGGGAGTTTAAGAAGTTTGTTGTCGGGCAGAAAAAAGCATTTGAAAACCAACAGGCTGCAAATGTTGTTTTGCTTTGCGAAGATTATTTTGATTTTGCGGTGAACTTTTTTGCGGCAATATTTGCGCGTAAAAACATATATCTTCTTACTGACAAAACCCGTCTTAATCAACTCGGTTTTGAATATATTCTTCCGAATGTGCCTGAGGCTTGTGACGGGGAGTTCGAGGGTGATTTTGACAGTGCGGATATTATGATTAATCTTTTTACATCGGGTTCGACGGGTGTTCCGAAAAATATCGGAAAAACTTTACGTAACCTTGAAATCGAAGCGCAGGGAACTGTTGACGAATTTGATTTCCCTCAGGATGTTATAATTGCTTCTACTACATCTTCTGCGCACAGTTACGGGGTTGCGTTTAACTTTATCCTTCCTTTTTACGGCGGTTTTCGGATTAATCAGAAGAAAATCGAATTTCCCGAACAGTTTGATATTCAGGAAGATTATGTATTGATTTCGACACCGTCGTTTATGGAAAAACTTGCGAAGTACGATTTTGTTTTTGAGAATGCACCGAAAAAGATTTTTCTTGCGGGCGCAAAATTGAAAGATGAAACATACGATTATTTCGCGCGTTTTTCTGACGTAACAGATATTTACGGAAGCACCGAAACAGGAAATATTGCATTTAAACGCGGCGGGGGAATTTTTACCTCAATTTGCGGGGTGCAAGTATACGCGGCTGAAGACGGCAGAATTACCGTCGAATCAGATTTTTTTCCTGCCGAAAAAATGGTTCTGAATGATATTATAGAAAAGATTTCCGAACGCGAATTTGTTCTGAAAAAACGCACCGACAGGATTGTAAAAATTCTTGAAAAAAGAATTTCGCTTGACGAATTGGAAAATAATTTGCGCACGCATTCCTCAGTACAAGATTGTCATTGTTTTGTTTACGACGAAAAACTTTGCTGTGCGGTTGTGTCTGATGATGTTACAAAAAAGGCTGCGGATTTTAAAAGATTTTTGGCAGGTTTCAGCGAAATTCTCCCTAAAAAATGGAGAATTCTTTACGAAATTCCGAAAACCGTAAGCGGAAAAATTGACACCGCAAAATTAAGAAAAATTTTCGGCTCAAACCTTTCCCTGCCGTTTGTTTTTTCACGTAAATGCGATTCGCAAAATGCGCAAATAGATATGGTTTTTAAAGCGGATTCGAACTTCTTTAACGGACATTTTAACGGTGTTCCTGTTTTGCCGGGTGTTGTGCAGCTTTACTACGCAAGATTTTTTGCGGAAGATGTTTTCGGGCTGGAATTGCCTTGTAATGAAGCCAAAAAGGTTAAGTTTTCAAATGTTATGAAGCCCGATACGCGTGTTACTTTGAGTTTTACAAACAAGGAAAAATCCGTTGAATTTACCTATTTGGCGGATGACAAAATATTTTCTTCGGGTATATTTGTAAAGTAGGTACACCGTTCGGAATGACAGGCGGCGGCAGACAAGAAGAGGTTAATTATGAAATTTGAGGCAGAAACATTTATTACGGTACAGTTTTACGATTTGGATCCGATGAATGTGGTCTGGCACGGAAATTACATCAAGTACCTTGAAACCGCCCGTTGTGACCTTCTTTCGAAAATCGGCTACGATTATGACAGAATGCGTGAGGACGGCGTGGCTTATCCTATTGCGAAAATGGATTTGAAATTTATCAAACCGTGCACCTTTAACCAGAAGTTACGAATCGTTTCAAGCGTGGAAGAACTTGAACCATGTCTGATTATTAAGTATGTAATTTTTGATGCCGAAACGGGCGAAAAAGTCTTTACTGCAAAGAGTATGCAGATTTGTGTGGATGTGATTTCAAAAGAAAGCGTTTATTCTGCGCCGAAAGGTTTGAAAGAAAAGTTTGCTTGTTGTAATCTTTAATTATGAAAAAAATATGGGGATTAATCTTAGGAATTTTAGTCGGCGGGAGTGCTGTTGCGCGGGATTTGGTACTGGCTTATGCCGTTACGCCCGAAAAAGTTTATCTGCCTCAGTACAGGTCGGTTTCGTGTAATTTTACACAGGTTAAAACAATTCCGAATTCGGCGGCGGAAGTTAAGTCGGGCGGAATTTTCAAATACCGTTCGGATAATGGTGTAATTTTCGAAACGACCTATCCTGTCAGGGCTACGGTGGCTTACACGACGGAACAGAGCAAAAAAATCGCCGAAATTATCTCTGCGATTACTCGAAAAGATTCTACATACCTTAATCAAAATTTCGATTTGTATTATATAAAAAATGAAAAAGACTGGCGGCTTTCATTAACGCCTAAAAAAACTTCCAAAACCGCGAGTGTTATGCAGTCGATAATTATTGAGGGTGCACAATATATTAATCAAATTGATATAAATACAATAAAAAGCGGTAATACGAAAATAAACTTTACGGGCTGTACGTCGCAGTAATCGGCAGGGATGTATGAAAAGATTTTTGAGAATTTTATATATTTTAATTTTTGTACTTGTTGGCGCGTTTGTCTTTACTCATCCCGTAAAAACAGAAACGAACATCCTTCGCGCGGTATTTTCCGACAATTCTGCCGACGAAATTGTAGTAAAATTAAGCGGACGTTATTCTTCAAAAATAAACGTTATCGCGGAAGCCGACGATTCTGTGAGTGCTTCTGCGGCGGCTGAAAAGTTTTTGCAATCCGCAGATAAGGAGGCGTTTGAGGTTAAGGATTTTGATTTTTCAAAATTTCTTGAAACTTACAGCGCGTATCACAAAAATCTTCTCTCTGCTCAAACCGCTCGAAAACTTGAAAAACATAAGTACGATAACGTAACGGCAGAGGCTTACGGACGACTTTTTGACCCGCTCGGGGTAACGCTTCTCCCACTGAACGAAGACCCGTTTATGCTGTTCGCGGATTATTTGCAATCACTCGGAAACAACGGCGGCGATGAGTTTTTTTATAACGATAAGTATTACAAAATCATTTCGCTTGAAGTCAAAAATGACAGTGCGCTTTCGCCCGAACTTTTGAACGGAAAGATTAAAAATTTTGTGAATACGCAGAAAAATTTGTCTGATGACAAAACCCTAATTTATCTTACGGGAGCGCCGATTCATTCATATTATGCAAGTTCAAAATCTATGTTTGAAATCAATCTTATTTGTGTGATTTCGGCAATTTTCGTTATCGGATTGTGCCTGTTTTATTTCAAAAGCCTTAAACCTCTTGTTCCTATTGTAACAAGCCTCGGGGCAGGGATTCTGTCAGGATTTCTCGTGTCGGCATTGGTGTTTCCGTCTGTTCATGTTTTGACGTTTGTTTTTTCAACAACATTAATCGGGATTTGTATAGATTATTCACTCCATTATTTTATTGAAAAAGATTTATCAAAAATCTTCAAAAGTCTTACTGTTAGTATGATTTCGACAGTCAGTGCTTTTGCGGTTCTGCTTTTTTCGGGGGTGGAACTTTTGAGGCAGATTGCGGTTTTTACTATTGCGGGGCTTTTCAGTGTTTATCTCATTGTTGTTCTTTTTTATCCGCTTTTGAAAATTGATTTTCAAACACATAAAATTAATTTTTCTCTTTCCGAAAAAGCAAAGAAAATCCTTGCCACGGCAGTGATTTGTGCGGGTGTCTGCGGAATGTTTTTCGTAAAATTCAACGACGATATCAGAAACATGTATGTGCCTTCAAAGGAACTTGCCGCAGCGGAAACACTTTTTACTAAAGTTACGGGCGGGGATAAAAAAACTTCGTTTGCCGTTGTTGAAGGTCGGGATTTTCAGGATTTGCTGCATAAGGAAGAGTGGATTAGCCGAAATTTAGTCGATGTGAAGTTTCAAGCGCTGAGTAAATTCGTTCCTTCAGAAAAACAACAGAAGAAAAACTTTAAACTGCGAAAAGCATTATACAGAAATTCACTCAAAACTTACGCAGAATTTTTACCTCACAAAGATATCGAAAAGCTTCTTAACGAAACTGCACCGCAAGAGTTCTTAAACCTTGATAAAAATCTTCCGCTCGAGGAATTTTTAATCGGTGAAAATACTTCGGTAATGGTGCTGTACGACTTTGACCGTCCTGAAATCATCACACAAAACAGCGGCAAATATGTGGATGTTCAGTGCGATATTTCGGAAAAGATTAAGGCTTGCCGTGAAACCTGTGTAAGAATGCTTTTGCCTGTGTTTGTAATTCTGTTTTTGCTTTTATCTTTAATTTATACCCCGCGTAATTCGGCAAAAATCCTTGCACCGTCTATACTTGCAGGCGGATTTTCTATCGGATTGCTTGCGATTTTCGGGCAGGATGTGAACCTTTTTCATATTCTGGCGATTTTTTTGATAATCGGTTTCGGGCTTGATTATTCGGTTTTCAGGTCAGGGGGAGAAAAACATTCAAAAGATGCGGTTTTGCTTTCATGCATTACCAGTGTTTTTTCATTTACGCTTCTTGCCTTCACGAGTTTTAAACTCATAAGTTCTCTCGGATTTATTTTGTCTGTGGGGCTAAGCGTTTCATATTTGACAAGCCTTCTTTTTGAATACGGGGAGGGCAAATAATGCGCTGGTATCAGCAAAAAGAACAGGCTGCGGGCGAAAAACGATTATTAATCACGTGGAAAATCTATAAAATTTTCGGCAAAAAAGCTGTTAAGGTACTCGCGTTTTTGGTGACGTTCTTTGCGTTTTTGGGTGCAAAAGAGGCTCGCAGGTGTTCAAAGAAAAATCTTGAAATTATCGGTTTAAAACCTACAATTTTTAATCAATTCAGACATTTTCTGGAATACTCTTTTTCACTGGTTGACAGGATGGAGGTTTTTTCGGGGAATTACGATTATAACAGAATAATTTTTGATAGCGAAGAAGACAGAAAAAATCTGGAGAATGATTTTGATAAAGGGGTATTTTTTATTTGTACTCACCTCGGAAATATTGACGTAATGCGCGCTTTTCTTAACAAAAATCCTAATCGCCGTGTGAATGTTTTTCTTTCGGGCGAACAGTGCAAGGTTTTTAACAATTTTATCAAACAAATATCAATCGAAACCCATGCCGTGATGTATCCGGTTGAGGATATCGGAATTGAAACTTCTATTGAGATAAAAGATAAACTTTCTCGCGGCGAAATCGTTTTTATGGCGGGCGACAGGGTTTCGAAAAACAGCACTAACTGTACGGTCGAACTTTTTGGGAGAAATGTGGAATTTCCGCTCGGAACTTTTAAGTTCGCGCAGATTATGGAAAGCCCGATTTATTTTGTATGCGCGATTCGCGAAGGAAATAGCTACAGAGTATATTTGAAAAAATTTACTTCCGATGCAAAAAAATCCGCTGCCGCTTTTCAAATGCAAAAAGATTTTGCAAAGTTTCTCGAAAAGCATACCGCCCTTGCTCCTCTGCAATTTTTTCACTTTTACGATATGTTTGAGTAAAAATAATTTATCAGGTTGATTTTTTTTTTGCAAAATAGTGATAGGTTACATTTATGTGGTACAAGAAATTAAGAGATTTATATCGTTCGGCAAAATTTGAAGTTAAGTATTTTTTTCGTAACCTTCCGTTAAGAAAAAAGTTTAAGCAGGAACATGAAAAAAAAGTTTATCTTTCTAATAAAGAATTGCAGAACTTTATTCTTGCGCGGGATTTTATGCAAAAATTTGACTGCGGCGAAGTTGAAAAAAATCTCTTTGATTACAATATTGATTTGTTAATTTTCGAAGATGCGTATTTTTCATGTTATGAAGAAACCGCCTTTGTGAATAAATACGGCACAGACGGAAAAGCCTATACCTTCAAAGAATCCGCAGGTATCGTGAGACGTATTGATGTCAACGATATGCCTATCGGAAAACCGCTCGATTTAAAACAGAATGTTATTGAAGAGGATGAAGTATGTCTGGCGTCTTTCTTTCAGGGAAACAATTACTGGCATTTTACTTTTGAAACCCTTCCTCGTCTTCTTATTATGGAAAAACGCGGGTATAAGGGTAAATATCTCGTTAATAACGTAAACTCCATTCGTGAATTTCTTGCGATTACGGGTTTTGACGAAAACAGACTGATATTCTGTTCACCAAATCAGGTAATTCACGCAAAAAAAGTCTATATGATTGACGAATTCTATGGAATTGAACTTAGCGGCAAACTGCTTGAAGATACGCGTAAATTTGCGGTTGAAAGAATCGAAGCAAATCACGGCTGTCTCATTGATGAAAGTTATCCTAAAAAGATTTATGTCTCAAGAATCGGCACAAGACGGATTATTAATGAGAATCAACTTACAGAATTCCTTGTTCCGCGCGGTTTTAAAGTAATCGTTCCGGAAACGGTTTCTGTACTTGAACAAATAAAACTTTTTGCCAATGCAGACATTATCGTTACTCCACACGGTGCAAATGCTACAAATGCGCTTTATTGCAAAAAAGGCACAACACTGGTCGAATGTTTCGGGCACTACTGGGTTAATCCTTGTATGGTTAATACTGTTGAAATGTTGGATTTGGATTACAGAATGCTTTGCGAAAGATTTATGCACAATATTCCGAATACAAACAGATTCTCCAACTACATAATTGATTTAACCATGTTTACCTGCACTATGAATAAGGTTTTTGAGTTCAGAGAACAAAAAGTAAACTAATGCGCAAAAAATTTTTTTTACGCATTTTATATAATCACTATGATTATAAATTCTACCCCATCCTATCAGATTTCAACTCTGAAAATTCCTCAACAACGCCCGAATCATAATGTTTCGGATAAGTTTTCGTTTACCGGCAGCGTCGGTATGTTGAATTCCAAAACCGTAGAAGCTCTTCAAAATGTTTCACGAGCATACGATGATATAATGAGTCATCTTCTGAAAAAATCCGATAAAGGTTTGGATAATATTGAAAAAAATTATGAAAATTTTTCGTTTAAAAAAGGTATGGTTTTTCATAACTGTGGCGAAGACGGTGTTTCTATAGCCGTGAGAAAGCCCGAAGGTAAAGATTTTAGCGGATTGATGAGGGTTCTGGTAAGGAAAGGCAATACATTTTTTAAAGAACGTATTGTTCTTGATTCTTTTATGATTAAAAACTGTGACAGGCTCATCAAAGATTTTGACAAAACTCATTTGAATTATTTTACGGTGGATGAAAAATTTCTTACATCGGACGAGATTTTAAATTCTCACGCAAACGAAAAACTGCAAAAAATTACTGAAGATTTGGATTTTGCAATGCTTCAGTTCAGACGTTATCTGATGAAAAATAAGGATGTTGATTTAAAAATTCCTGATTTTGAAATGTCTTATGATTCTCAGGCAAAGTTTAAAAATCTTTTGAGTCTTCATACTAAAATTACGGAAAAACTCTCCGCAATTCCGAGAAAAACTGCGCTCCTGGCAAAGAATTCTTTTTCAGATTACGAACTTACAACGGGTCAGACTGCCCACACCATGAAAAATATCGGTTCGGATAACTTGAAAATGACAATTGCTACGTTAAATAATCCTCAACATGGAATTTTGAATCGGCTTATGGTTTTTAATGCTGACGGAAGTCCTAAAACAGGTTACCTGATTACCCCGTCGGGAAAAATTATTTCAAATTTCAATCCCGAATATATGGCTATTATTCCTCCGAAATTTATTCCGCTTAACGAAAACGATGCCCAAAAAGTTATGCCGCAGTTGAATTTATATATGTCATTGTTGGAAGAAAAATTTTCTGATTTTATAAAACACATTGACGGAATAAATACATATACGGTTAAAACACCTGAGTCGCAGAAAATTAAACAACCCAAGCCTATAAAAGAGCCAAAACAGCCAAAAGCCCCTAAAGAACCAAAAGCTCCAAAAGCTCCGAAAGCTCCGAAAGCTCCGAAATTACCTAAGGCACCAAAGCCGCCTAAAGCAGAGAAAGCTCCGAAACCTAAAAAAATGATACCTATTCATAAGCAAAAAGAATTTAATGAAATCATGAAATTGTCACTCAAAGAATTGAAACATTCTATGTCTAATATAAATGACAATCTTGATGATTTCCGAAAGACACTTGCCGAAATCCAAAACAAGGTAGAAGTTTACTTTGAAAATCATAAATAAAAAAGCTCCTTTTATAAGGAGCTTTTTTTTAAATTCCGTTTTTAGCAAGTTTTGTATTAAGAACGGTTGATTTTATGTCATTTAAAACCATTTGTAAATCTTTGGTAGTAATAACTGAATCTTTGTTAACATCAAGTGATGCATTGCTTTTGTAAAGCTTTTTTGTTGCGGAATCTGCTGCACTTGTGAGAAAGTCTTTTTTTACTCTTGACGGTGTGTAGAATAGTGCATAGAGTTCACCGCCCGTAAGTTTTTCTTTATGTTTTCTCATATAAGTATTTTTCATTGCAAGAATATAATTTCTTACATACGGCATTTGTTTTGCACGCGGCAGCGTAAGAAATTTTTCAAAAGCCATTTCACTTATTTTTTCTCTTGCCGGAGCGTGTTTAAGAGCTTCCTTAACGCTTAGCTTGATAGAGGTATTGTTCATCTGACCGATTCCGCCAAAGTTGCCGTTTTTTACGTCAGGTTTGAAGTGAGATTCTTTGTATAAAAGAGCTGTTAAATCTTCTGCGTCGCAGTTTACGATTTTGGCTGTTTCAATAATTTCGTTAACAAATTCATCTTTGACATCTGGAACAACTTTTGACACCATTCCTTTTATGTTGAAGAAATCAGATGTTTTAGGCTGAATTTGTATAGTATCTGCAGCAAGTTCAGTTGTAATTTTCGGGGTATATTCTAAAACTTTTACAGGTATATGGCTGCCTGTTGATAAAGTCAAAGATTGTGCAGACATTAATACTGCGGGTAATGTTCTTTTTATAGCTGTTTTCGATTGAGTGCAAATCCTTTTCAATGCACCAACCGTAGTTCCGCCCAACTTCGGGTAGTTAATTCGTGGTAAATGCATATATAATTGTCCTTTATGTTTTTTGCAAAAATTATTATCCCCAAAACAAAAAATTTTTTCAAGAGGGTGTACATTTGTATATTGACAAATTTTTACATTTGTTTTTATACTACATATATAGGAAAATTTATGATAAATTTATTTACTGTAAAATCAAATAACTCCTCCTCCACATGCAAGAACTTCGGGGCTTGTATGAATTTTGGCGTTTAGATTTTTTAAGCAGTAAAATTTATAAAAATATTTAAGTCCCGCGGTTGAATTTTAAAAGCGGGATTTTTTGATGTGCAGAAAGACAGGAAAGACAAATGAATTTAACAGTTAATAATTATGATATAAGAGCAAAGAGACAACAAAATTTTAAAGGGCTTCTTGACGGAGCGGTTACAAGCGGTTTGAGGCTGATTGATACAAATGAAATGGCTAACGCCGTTTTGATAGATGTTGGAGCAATGGTTATTCCGCGTACATATTATGATACAAAACAGAGAAACAAAGATGCGGGTGCCGAAACTTTCTTCCGTGAACTCAGCGGAACTTTTATCAACTGTCTTTCTGCGGGGCTTTTTGCAATTGGAATTACAAAACTTGCAAATAAAAAGGTGATGCCTGAGGTAAAACTTAATGAGAATACCTGGTTTTCAAATGATTCCGTTAATGTGTTGAAAACAGCCTGGGATAAAGCTGACGGTAGTGTCGAAAAATACGTTCGTAATGTTTTTGATAATCTTTCGGGACGTGATTTTAAGGATATGAAACAGTTCAAGGATATTAATTGGCAGTCTGTCGAATGGCATGATCATAACAATTGGAAAAATATTTACTGGAAGAACGTTGGCTTTGTGGGGCTTGGCGAAAACCTCAAAAATAAAGACGGTATTGTTTCTACCATGGCAAAATTGATTGAGGATAAAACGATTACTTCGCGCGACAAGGAGAATGCACTTAAAATAATGCATTCGAGAATAGTAAACGCACTCGGTGCCGAACGCGACATGGAGGTTAAAATCGGCGGTCATACTCTTAATGCGACTCTTGAAAACATTCTTCGTGATACTTACGATATGGGCAGAAAAGTTTTTAGTAATAAGGATGTTAATATAGACGCCGCTCTCAAAAAGATTGCAAAAGTGAATAATATCAAAATCTTTGGCGCTCTTGCGGGCGCTTCGGCACTTGGGCTTACGAACCAGTATATCAACCGAAAAATTACGGAAAAACGTACTGGTAAAAAAGGTTTTGTCGGTGACGTGGATTACGCACAAAAAAAAGTCGCCGCGGCTGATAATAATTTGAAAAAAGATAAGAATCTCTGGCTCAAAAAAATTGCCGCAAGCGCAGGCATGATTGGCATGTTGATTGCGGTTATGAAAGTAAAAAATCCGAAAGATTTTGTGAAAAAGCTTGAATTTACAGGACCGGTTACCGGCGGAAATGCGATTAAGACCGTTTACGGAGCGACCATTGTCGGAAGATTTCTAGCGGCAGACAATACTACAGAACTTCGTGAATCTGTTACGCGCGATTACTTTGGCTTCCTGAATTGGCTGGTGTTCGGAGGCTTTGCGGCAAAGGGCGCGGCTAATCTTATGGATAAAGATTGCAAAAATCTTTTTAATATTAAAAAGGAAGGAAAAGGCTTAAAACATTGGCTTAACGATTTGAATCTCAAAACCCACGCGGAAATCGCGGCAAAAGGCGGCGAAAATGTCGTTAAAAATCTTCGTAAACTAAATATAGCGCATACGGCAGGGCTTGCATATTCGGGATTAGTTCTCGGGCTTATGCTTCCGATGATTAATGACAAAATGGCAAAGTACAAAGCGAAAAAACAAAACCTTGCGGACGCGGGTAACCCATAGTATTATACAAATATGAAAATCTTCTACATAAATACCGATGAGTTTTTGAAAATGCATGACGCTGAGTTTTTGCAAAATTACGCCGAAGGACGGGAGTTTAATTCGCAAAAGCGTTTTGTACAGTTTACGCTCGGGCGGTATCTTGTAAAAACCGTTGCAAAAGAGGTTTTTGGGGTTGAAGATACCGAAATTATAATCGAAAATGATAAACCTAAATTCAAAAATGCGTCGTTGTATTTTTCGATTTCGCACAGCGGAGACTATGTTGTCGCGGCGTTTGATGAGGTTGAATGCGGGCTTGATATAGAAGAGATGAAATCGCGTGATTTTGCGGCGCTAGGTGAACGTTACGGGCGGGAATTCAAAAGCGCACAGGAGTTTTACGAATTCTGGACGGAATACGAGGCGGGCATAAAGCTTCAAGCCGAACCGTGCGGGAAATATCAGACAGTTTTTCAGGAAAAATTTATGTTAACGGCATTGTCTGTGCGAAAAATTGCAAATACAACGATTATTTCATTTTTATTTAACAGAGAAAAGATTAATAAAAAATAAAAAGTCGGAGGTTATCCGACTTAGTCAATACATATAAACTTTTTGCCGCAGGTGCGGCTTCACACTAAAAGCGTGCGGGCTGTTTTGCCCTTATCTCTTTCATATCCTAATCGAACAGCTAAGCTTCGTTGATAGCTTTTTCTGTTTCTTCTATCTTTATAATCAAATCGTCAACCTGTTCTTTAATAAACGCAATGAACAGTCCGATTTCTTCTTTAAAACTGTAGGCACCGGGCCAAACTGTATATCCGTACATAAATTTCGCACTCCTTATGTTGTCTAACCTTACATGAGAGTTTACGGTTTTGTCGTACTAAAACTTTAGAAAAATTTGTGCTATGTTAATTTTCTGTTACAATAGGTTTATGAAAGTAGAACTTCTTGCACCTGCGAAAGATAAAGAAACAGCGTTTGCCGCGATAGATTGCGGCGCGGACGCGGTTTATATCGGTGCGTCGAATTTCGGTGCACGCCGCGCGGTTCCGAATTCGCTTGACGATATTAAAGAAGTAGTTGATTATGCGCATAAGTTTTATGCAAAAGTTCACGTTACGATTAACACTATTCTTACGGATAAGGAACTTGAAGACGCGCGTGAACTTATTCAAAATCTTTACGAAATCGGAGTTGATGCCATAATTGTGCAGGATATGGGGATTTTGCAGTTGGCGATTGAGGGAAAACTTCCTCCGATACCGATTCATGCAAGCACCCAGTGCGATAACAGAACCTTGAGTAAAGTGAAATTTTTTGAAAATCTCGGTCTGTCGCGCGTTATTCTTGCGCGTGAACTTTCGCTTGACGAAATCCGAAAAATTTGCGCAAACACTAACGTTGAAATTGAAACTTTTGTTCATGGCGCTTTGTGTGTTTCTTACAGCGGACAATGTTATATGAGCCATGCAATTGGCGGACGTTCGGCAAACAGAGGCGAATGCGCGCAGTCTTGCCGCAAAAAATACACACTCTCCGACGCTGAAGGAAATATTATCGCAAAAGACAAATACCTTTTAAGTTTGCGTGATTTCAACGCGTCAAAACATATTGAAGAACTTATAAAAGCTGGCGTGAAGTCTTTTAAAATCGAAGGCAGACTTAAAGATTTGAATTACGTGAAAAATGTCGTGGCATTCTATCGCCGCGAAATTGACAAATACTCCGAAAAAATTTCATCAGGCACCGTAACTCTTGACTTTGAACCTGATGTAAATAAGACTTTTAACCGCGGTTACACGGATTATTTTCTGGACGGGCGCAAAAAATGTTTTAACTTCGATACGCCAAAGTCACTGGGCGAAAAACTCGGCAAAGTCACAAAAGTCGGACGTGATTATTTTGAATTAGAGGTTGTGCAGGCAGTGCCCTGCCGAAAATCACGGCAGGACGGACTCTGCTGGTTTAGTAACGGCGAAATGCAGGGCTGTCTCGTTAATAAAGTTGATGGTAACAAAATTTTCCCGAACAAAATGCCGCAGTTAAAAGTCGGAACTTTGATTTATCGCAATCAGGACGCCGAATTTGAAAAACAATTGAAAAATTCCCGCACAAAACGTCAAATCGCTGTGGATTTTGAATTTTTTGACGGCGGACTCAGAGCGAAAGACGAGGACGAAAACCTTGTCACCGTTACGGTTGAGGCAGTTGAAAAACCGAAAAATCCTGACAAAATGCGCGAAACTTTTATCTCTCAGCTTAAAAAAACGGGTGAAAGCGATTTTTATGTACGGTCAGTTGAAATTAAT
>CAOJDT010000018.1 GCA_948433295.1 uncultured bacterium | reverse complement strand
ATACACACTCCCCGTTATGGGGAGTTTTTTTTATAATCTAAATTGTAACTCTGAAACCTAATTGGAAACCTACACCGTTTCTTCCACCGGAACGGAACATTGTTTGGAAAAAGCCCGTGCATCTTTCGCCTGCGGTTTTTTGAACCCCGAATCCGTACAAGAAATATGGATCGACGCTTAATTCAGGCAAGGTAACATCATTAGCCTTAAATCTGGTATCATCCATCAAATTCCATATAATCGACAATCCGAGATACGGCTGCCATCCGTTTTTCAAATTACCGATAAACTTCAAGCCGGGAGAAATTTGAAGAGCATGCAACGGATCAGCATTAATATCTACGCCTGCGGCATTATGGTAATCAAATGTATTAATAAAACTGTAAGACATTTGATAACTTGGCTGGATAATAAACTTGCCTTCACCGAGTTCCCAGTTGTAGCCTGTTTTTGAAGCAACACCTGACATAAACATTGTGAAATTTTCACTTCCATACATAGTGTTTGCTTCAGCAACACTTGCACCTGCGTTAGCAGTCAATGCAGAGAAGAAGTTACCTTTATACACAACTCCGGTAGCGCCGAGAGTTCCGCCATTCTGCCAGATTCCGTTGCCTTTATAAGCCTGATGGCTTCCGTTATATGAACCGTAAACAGAAAGCATTCCGTCAAAACCGTTCTTTAATTCAAACAAATCAGAATCAGCACCGAAGAATGTACCGTAAGCAACATTTGAAACTCTAGGACCTCTGTTAAGTCTTACACTTTCAAAAGTACTGTAAGGTTTAACCCATGCTCCTCTTTCTTCATGAGGATTTTGCGGAGGATAATATTTACCTGGTTCGGTTATGGCGTATTTATTTCTAAATTTTAATACATTTCTGTATTTTTCAGGCATTAACATATACATATCCATATTGTTAAACGCCATTTCGTAAGAGTTCAACTGTGTGAGATACGCACCGACAAGTGCACCCACCGGAGCCGCAAGAACAGCAGGGTTGTAATTATTACTTGTTTTGCCCGGACCGCCCGAAAGCATCATTTGACCTGTTGCAGGGTCATAATTTGCTCCGTATTTAAAAATCGGACCATAAGCTTCTGTTGCAGTGTTAGGGTTAAGCTGAATTACGTCAATTAAAGGACTCTTATCTGCACCGTTTGCGTCAATAATATTAAATGACATATCTGTAGTATTTGCGTTTTTACCTGGCATAATATTAATTTTATCAATCAATAATTTACCGTCGCCCGTAACTGTATTAGCCGCAAAAGTATCGTTTTTACCCGTACTCATGTCAACATCAAGCCCGAGTCTTCCGTTACCGTCCATATGGAGATTACCGAAATTAACGCTGTCTCCCGCACTGTTATTAGCAAGGTTTAACATTGCATTATTGTTAAAGTGAGTGTTTTCGGCAGAGAAATATTGTGCACCTGCCATAAGCGAAGTTGTACCTCCGTTAAAAACAACATCTCCCGTAAATTCGCTGTTATTACCACCGAGATTCATGTTTCCGATACCGTCTTTAGTAATTAAACCTTCGCCTTTAATTCCGCCTTCAAAAGTTGTTGTACGGCTTCCGTTAACTGTTAATTCGGCAGTTTGCCCATCTTTATTAACCATTGTAATATCGTTTGCAAGATAAACAGGTTTATCGGCATCTGCGTCTCTGGTAACATTTTCTGCCAAAACTTTGTTACCTGAGAACAACACATCTTTGGATTCTGCGGTAATAGTAACTTTTCCGCCTTCATTATAAATCGCACCGCCCTCATTATCAGCTTTGTTGTTTATAAATGTTGAATCTTTAATATTAACGGTACCTGTATTATTTATAACTCCGCCGTTTTCGGCTGCAAAGTTGTTTTTGAAAACCGAATTATTTACTGTTAACTCACCTGCATTATCAACAACAGCGCCGTTTTGTTCGGTAGAAAAATCATGCATTGATTTTCCGTTTACAGTAGAACCCATATTCATAAGTTCCAAACGCTGACCTTCGGCAACTGTAATACCGGCTTTACCTGCACCGTTTAAATCCTGTGAATCAAGATTAATTTTGAGGTATTCACCGTTCATTGCACCGAGGTCTTTACTGATTGTCAAATCTGAAGCAGGGTTGAGCCTGAATTCTCTGACACCTTCGGCTTCTACAGCATCGGCAAGCCCTCTTGAAGTATCTTTATCAACATTAATAAATCCGTCTTCTCCGACTGTCAATGTATATTTAGTATCGTTTGTATACTGAACAACAGCGTCACCTATAAATGACAATCCCGATACCGCACCGTTGAACAATTGGAATTTATCATTGTCACCGTCAGTAAGTTTTACATCAAAGTGTTCCGCATCAAATTTTAACCCGCCGGTTAAGCGTTGGGTAACATTAAAAATATCACTTTGCCCGGTAGACAAATCCGCATCAAAAGCAATTTTTGCATCACCGTCGGCATCAATAGTTAAATTACGTAAATTTAATGTATCAAATTTACCGTTTTGCATATTTAAAACGCCTGATTTAAGAGTTAAATCCGCATTGTTAAAAATAGGCATACCTTCTTTAAGACTGGATTGCGCCGTACCTGAATTAAGAGTTAACTGCCCTCCATTCAGTGAAAATGCAACATTTTTCACCTGAGCATTCATAATTACGTCGCCGTCAACTTCAACTGAAGCCACATCCGCGCTTGTACCTGAAATTCCATCATTAAAAAGTAATTTACTACCCTCATTTTTAGTTCCGAGTTCTACATTACCCTGATTAATATAAATTGCATTAGCTTCCGGAGTACCCCACTCTTCTGTATTGTGTATATTTCCAGTAAATTCATGGGTTGTTCCGTCATTCGATTCAATACGTACAGTTTTGAATCCTTTAATTGACGAACTCGGATTAACATTTACGTAAATCGCACCACCGCTCGCCTGGCCGCATTCATTATTAATAAAGTCTGTATTATAAATAAATAAGGATTTAGTCGGAGAAGCCTCACTGGTATTATTTTGTGTTACTGAAAAAGAAAGCGCCCCGCCACGTGTACCGGCATAGTTATTTTCGAATCTTGAATCATTAATTTGTAAGGTACCTTCCATAACATCTATAGCACCACCTAGATAGTCCGCATGGTTATCTTTAAAAGTTGTATCTTCAATTATATTAGGTGTATCTCCTGCAATAAATATTGCCCCGCCTTGAGAAGCAGAGTTTTTGATAAATTCACCGTTATTAACCTTAAATTCTCCTGAAGCATAAATTGCACCCCCGCGTTCTTCCGCAATATTTTCATTAAAACAACTGTTATCAAAAGTTATACCGCGTCCGAGATTTCCGTTTGAAAGTAAAGAAACGGCACCACCTGAATGTGCTTCGTTTTTATTAAAAGTCAAATCGTTAAATTTTAAACCTGAACCGCTTACAAAAAGGGCTCCACCGTCATAAGATTGGTTTTCTTCAAAAGTTGTGTGAGTGATAGTATAATCATTTTCTAAAGTTGCACTCACAGACATTCCGTTAAGTGCGATAGCTCCGCCGTATGTATTCGGAGTGTCTTTACCCCCTGCGATATTTTTGCTAAAAACCGAATCTGATATAAATACATCATTAGTTTTGTTATCAAGATAAAGTGCACCACCACCGACACCGGCAGTATTTCCGATAAATTTTGAATTATTTATCAATCCCTGAGCTGCACCCGAAAAATAAATCGCTCCACCGCTTTGAGCCGCAGTATTGGTGTTAAATTGAGAGCCGTTTAGAGTAAAAGCTTTTGTATTATAAAGCATTAAGGCCCCACCGCCTGTGCTAAAGCCGGTAGCAGTACTTGAGTTATTATTAAAAATACTGTTAGTTACATTAAGCGTTCCGCCCCAATCATAAATGGCACCGCCACCACCCGGAATAAAGCCCATTACAGCTTTACCTGAACTTGAATTGTTGGTAAAAGTATTATTTTTAATTTGCAAATCACCACTGCGATTGATATTTACACCGGCATAAACATCATAACCCTGACCTAAGCCGCTAAATACTGCTCCGTTTTGATTATTTTCGTATGTCTGCCCTTCTTCAATATCAATACCCAAACCGTGAGCTTTTTCTATCCCCAGGGTGCCGCAAAGCATTACTACAGCACTTGCCATTAACAATGTTTTGTGTTGAATCTTCATACATATTCCTTTATGCTATTTATTTTGCTAACTTTTTATTTTTTTAATTACAGATAACATTAAAATCGTATAGTTAATTCATAACATTGTCAATAAAGACTATTAGGGAATTTACAAATTTTAAAAATTTTCATTTTGATAAACTTGTACTCACCACCCTTGTTCATTTGAAGTAAAAAAATTAAGATACTTAATCTGCTTCCTACCGTCAAAAAGCTGGATTGCTTAGGACAATCCGCCCTCGCAATAACAGGAAAACTTCCGACCAAATTAATCTTAAAATACACAAACTGTAAAACGACAGTTGTTTTGATTATTTTGAACAGGAAGTTTGAGTATTTATAGAAACTAGCAAAAAATTTTTTTTCGTGTTTTAAAAATCTTGTAAAGGAGATTTTATGCAAATATATTCTAATACAAATAATTTCTATACGAATAACCAAAATTATAAAACTTTTTCAAAAAATCAAACCCCAGTAGCATTTTGTAGCCAACAAAAGGTTTTGGATAATGTTTCAAAAGCGGCTTTAAAAGAAATGTATAAAGAAAAATTAAGAAATGCGATAAAAAATTGTGATGTAAAAGTACTTTTTGAAGCAGTAGGAATTAAAGCAAAAAAAGATTTATTTGGGAAATATTATACCGTTTATGGATATGGCAAAGGTGGTGGCGCAACACATAATTTTTCTGAGCTTGGTGTTGATGAAAATAAATTATTCAAAAAGATAAAAAGGGTAAAAGGTATTCTTGATTTAAGAGAATCAAATGTTGAAGATTTGGGTAATCTTAAGCAGGTAGATGGCGTAATTATGATGTATTATACGCAACGGAATCCGAAAGGTTATGCTCGTATATTGCTAGAGGATAATGTAAGAGTACAATATTATAGTCGTGCCGATGATTTTAATCTTCCATCTACAGACTATCTACTTAGTAAAGATAATAGTCGTTTCACTTATGACTCTACTTTCTCTATGTTAACATATAATGATAGTGGTGAACTGACTAAAGTTCGACGTTTTACAGGCGGGATATAACAAAAAGGAATATATTTTTACAAGTTTAAAAGAGGAAAATTAAATGGATTTAAATATTGCTAAATACCCTTCTAATAGCAGTTTTGGAAGTTTGAATGTTAAAAAATCTGCTTATAAAGCTAAAGCAGGGGCAATGTATATAAATTTTGATAAGGACAAGTTGGAAGAATTGGCAAAAACGTGTAATATAAAAATTTCAGGTGGCAAGGAGTACATGGGGCTTTTTAGCTTAGATTATTTGAATATTACAGTTACCCCATTAAAAAGAAGTCGAAATCCCTTTATAAGATTATTTAATATTGATGCAGTAACAGGTAAATTTGCCACAGAGGCCAGACTTGAAAGTACTACTTTAATTGATATAACAAGACAATTAGTCAAGAAATTACAAAATAGATTGTAGATAGATAAGTCGGTTTGGCATATGCAAATCTGAAAATTTTTATGTAAATAAATTAGGTTTTAGGTCAGTCAAATATCTTGAATGCAAAGAACCCCATATATGTCTTTACAAAAACAATATTGAGATAATTTTACTTAATGCAAGTTCAAAAGTTAAGTCTAATAGAGAGTTATATGGTTATGGCCATGATGCATATTTATACGCAAATGATATCAAGCTTCTTGAAGATAAATTTAACTCCAAAGAGATAAAAATAATAAAACCTTTACATTTTACTGATTATCAATATCAGGAGTTTGTTATTGAAGATTGCGATGGACAATGGCTTGCGTTTGGGCTAAAAATTTTATATACATTTTCAGTAGCTTCAATTAATTACTTTAATTTTACTTCCGTTTAAGTAATGTTTTAATGTTCTATTCTCAAACCAAGTGTTACTTTTTAAATTTTCATAGATTACTATTATTGTTGAATTTTGCCGATTAAGTCAAAATAAATTTATAGCATTTTAGAGTAAAAACTTCTGCATCTTTAAAATGGGCTAAATTTTTAACATCAAAGAATTTACACTTCCGACTTTCTAGTCTGTGTTTCCGACTATTTTCTTCTGTTATTAAACTAAGTGTTATCTTACACCCGGCAAATTTGGATAAATTTCAAAACGGTCACTGCCGAAATAATACAACTAGCTGTCAAACCATTAAAAGAGTCATTTGACCGTTTTGTTTGACACATGGTTTGATTATTTCCTACCCCTCAAATCCGCACACAAAGCCGATATAAAAAGACTGTCGGTTTGATTATTTTGAACAGCAAGTTTAACTATTTCCCTTGCCCCTTATGGGAGAGGGTTAGGGTGAAAGGTATAAAATTTGTAACATAATCATTTTCTCTGAACCGGTAAAAATACTCCCTAAAAATAGGCATTGATGGGGTTAGAACCTAAATGCCCAAAATAATCGACTTACCCGAATTAACCCAAATACTCACGTTAGTACACCACTAGCAAATTTTATTTTTCACGGACGTTGTAATATCATAATTGAATTATTGGAAAGGAAAATTATGATTAATAACAATGCGAATTATTGCGCACGAAATAATAAAGTCCAATTTGGCGCAAAACTTCCGAAAAATGGAATTGTTCCTGAAGATTATGATGGCTGGCAAAGGTTATATAAACTTAGCAAAGAAACAGGCATGCTAGATAAGTTTCAGACAGTTCTCGGGAAATTGGAAGATGCAGGCGACGGAGTTTTGTTCTGTGCGTGGAGACATCTTCGCTCAACCCCCGCATTCTTCACCGATAATAGTTCAAAGATATTGAATGAAGATTTATTTATGAAAAAATATGATAAATACAAAAACCAAAAGATATCTTTTGTAGACTATAACACAAATTCAAAAAGATCGATAATAACTCAAACTTATGATTCATTACTCCGTCGTTATATTGAAATAGATGACAATAAATCAAATATCTGTGACCCGAAGGCGTTATGCGGCAGACTGTTGGAAAACTTAAATGAAATAGTTTCCCGCGGAACGAAAAAGAATGAGGCCTTGTTTGATAACGGTGATATTTTTCTGGCTAAATTCAGAGAAAAATAGTGCAAAACAGCAAAATTTATTTTGTAAAAACTAGGTCGGGCTAAGTCTCTGTCCCTTTTTCATTTTATTTCGCAAAAAATCGCTAAGCAATGTTTGGCATATTTGCCCAACATATTTAAAATACTCAAATCACTCTTTAATTACTCAGGGATGATATTGGCTTATGGAGTAAAGATAAGTGTAAATTAACAAGAAGAAACAGAAAAAATAACACAAATCTCCAGAAAAACAAAAACAATCAATGTAAATTTTTGTGAATAAAATTCTCTAAAATCTAACAAAGTTCTTGACATTGAATTTTATCTTTGAGAATATAAAGGTAGGTCAAAGTTTCCCGTTTTGACATGAGGGGGTAACCTCTTGAGAGTTGGTAATAACAACTCAACCAATGGGACGACGACGTGTATTTGTACTTTGATAACCTTATAGCAATATCGTACTGTACAACATTTTGTATATGTTTTTATTGACTATACGAATCAGGTTATATGCGAAAGCCGTTCACATAACTGTGGATTAACAAGGGGAACTTGTTAATCCAGATAATAGAGTATTTGAACAAACCAATCCTGACCAATTGCTCCTTTTTAGGTGGGGAACCAGGCAGAAGTCTGCTAGAAAGGAGAAGCGAGATGAGAAAGAAACTCAAAATCAAAAAATGGACCGGTTTGCTTTACACCGTTATTAGAGCTGTAATTCTTGTTTTAGAATTGTTGAAGCATTTTAAGTAAAGCTAGAATACTCTTTTTTATCTAATATAGGAATTTATAAATGATAGGTGAAGCTTTAAGATTAATTCGAGTTTTCCATGATGTTAAATTAAATGAATTAGCAGAACAACTCAATGTATCAAAAGGTTATATTTCAGAAATTGAATCTCAAAAAAAGAAACCGTCTTTAGATCTAATAGAAAAATACTCAAAAAGATTTAAAATTTCAAAATCTGCCATTTTACTGTTTTCTGAAGAATTAGACAATGATAGAAGTGATTTGAAAATTGGTATAAGAAATAAGATTCTTAAATTTTTACAGATAGTTGAGCATATAACGATTAACAACAATGTTGAAAAATAGTTTTTTATATAAGATTGGAAATAAAACAAAATTAGCAAAATATCTTGGTATCACAAGAAAAGAATTATTGGATTTATGCAGTGATGATTTATATAGAGTTTATGAAGAACCGAAGCATAATGGAACCGGCACAAGAACTATTGAAGCTCCTGCAAAGCAATTAAAGTCTATTCAGCGGAAACTAAATAAAGAATTGCAGAAGTTAGAAACTCCATCATATCTTTTTTCTGGCATAAAAGGTAAAAGCTTCATAGACAATGCTCTTGTTCATGTACAAAATAAATACATATTATGTGTTGATATACACAGTTTTTACCCAAGTACTGATAGCAAAAAAGTTCTGGAATTTTATAAATATTCTTTAGAAATCCCAAATGATATTGCAAAAATTTTAACGGAATTAACAACTTTTGATGGTCATTTACCAACAGGAGCTCCGACAAGTGTTATTCTTGCATATTTTGCTTATGCAATAACTTTTGAAGATATTTATAAAAAAGCTCAAGAATTAGATATAGATATGAGTGTTTACGTTGATGATGTAACATTTTCGAGTAAAAAAAACATACCAACATCATTTTATAATTTTGTTGAAAAACGAATGAAGCAGCAGGGGCTCATTTTAAAGAAGAAAAAAACGAAATGGTACAAGCCAAATGATTTTAAAATCATTACGGGACATGGTATATCTGTAAATAATGAGGGGAAAGTTCCAATAAAAAATATCTTAAAAATTAAATCGATTATGCAAGGTAAAAATATCAAAGAATTATCTTATCAAGAATTAATTTCATTAAGAGGAGCTCTAACAGTTGCTCAAAAAATCGAACCCAATTTTTATAATACATTATTTAATAGAATTTGTATTCTTTTAAAAAATTCAACAAGGGGCTAAATTAAAAGTTTGAAATCTTTACACAACATACTGTTTAGTATTTTTATGGTAGAATAAGTGCGGGGAAGTGTAATAAAATGCGAAGAGATATTTTAGAATCTTAAGATTCAGTTAATAAACAAAAGAGGAATTGATTGAGAAAATCGAAGCTAATATGAAACAGAGAATTGAAGTAAAAGAACTGTTTTTATAAGATGGAGATTATTATAAATGGATAAAAAAGAATATAATGAATTGTTAGTAAAATATTACACAGAGAATAATAGTTTCATAGAAAAGGGTATTTTTACAGTTTCTGCAGGTGCCATAACTGTATTACTAGGATATAGTGATAAGATTCAATTTTCTATATTATATAATTTTGCAATATGGGGATTTGTATTAACCTTGTTGTTACAATTGATTTCAGCTAGAATATCAAAAGAGGGTTGTGATAAAGGTTTAGACAAAGAACATCCTGAAAATGGAAATGTCTGGTTTAAATGGTCTGAAATTATAAATAATGTATTTTTGATAACTTTTATATTTTCAGTTGTTTTTGCAGGTATTGCTATATTAAATAACAATATCCAAGACTCTCAAAAACAAACAAATAATAGTGATAAATTTGAACAAACAATAAAAGTTAAAGATTTTGAATATTTTATAAAGAAAGAAGGCAAAAATGAGTAAATTATTTAGCAAAGATGGATTTACACCTCCAAAAACCACTCAAATAATAAAATCAGTGAAAGGTGGGGCAAATCCTCCTAAGACAACACAACCCAAAGGTCCTAAAAAATAAAGGAGAAAACTATGAAATTTTATGAAAATGGTTTAAATCCACCATCAACAATGCAAAAAAAGATTTTAGATGAAGGTTTTAATCCTCCAAATTCAGTACAACCTAATATTGAACAAAAAGGTTTTAATCCTCCTAAAACATCGCAACCGATACCGCCATCACCAAAACCGGATCAGACGCAAAAGTAATGGCAATTTCAATAATTGAGGATAATGTAAATGACTAAAAATAAGCAAAAACTGGAATTAACTTGGATAGGAAAAGATAAGGAAATAAATCTTGAACCGAGGATTTTGGTAGAAGTGCCTGAAAAATCCTATGGCGATAAAGATACTGAAAATATGCTTATCCATGGGGATAATTTGCTTGCCCTAAAGGCACTTGAGCAAGATTATGCAGGGAAAATTAAATGTATCTATATAGATCCTCCTTATAATACAGGTAATGCCTTTGAGTATTATGACGATAATGTCGAACATTCAAAATGGTTGTCTTTGATGAAATCAAGACTGGAATGTTTGAGAACTTTACTAGCCAATAATGGTTTTTTCTGTTGTCAAATTGATGATTCAGAAGGTCCTTATTTAAAAGTATTGTTGGATGAAATTTTTGGAAGGAGTAATTATTTAACAACTTTTTTTGTCCAAGTTCGCTATTCTGACAAAACTTTAAAACAAGATATGGACTTTCATAAACAAATAGAGCAAATTCATATTTATAGAAAAGAATATGGTGCAAAACCGAATCTCAATATCAAAGAAAGAAATTTTGAAAAGTTTAATTATTACATAAAAGAAAATAACAAAGGAAAAGAAATTGAATTAGGTGGTAAAAAAGTAGTTATATTTCAAAATGGTGATTATGAAATTGTAAAAGGTGATGGTTCTGAAGATGGCTTAAAGGAAATATGGGCATCAGGTACGATATTGGATGGCAATTCGTCTGGCAGGTTTTTCAGAGATTATTTAGATGGTAGAGTTGAAAAAGACGGTTTAGGCGTTTTATATAAAGTATATGGGATTGGTGATGATAAATTCCCTTATAGATATTTTACAGGACCTAAAAAATTAGGAGCTACAAAAGGAAAATACTATCAAGGTGTACCTCTTGAACAATTAGAAAACGATGATTTTGTACAAACGACACCAATAGAAAATTTTTATGATTTGGCAGGTTCTTTTGGAAATTGCAGATTAGAAGGTGGCGTCGATTTTAGAAGTGGTAAAAAGCCAGAATTGTTACTGCAAATTATATTGAAGCACTTTTCTAATGAAGGAGATTTTGTTTTGGATTCTTTTTTGGGTTCAGCTTCAACAGTGGCAACTGCTCATAAAATGGGTAGAAAGTGGATAGGAATTGAACTTGGAGACCATTGCTACACGCATTGCGAGCCAAGATTACAAAAAGTTGTTGATGGCACAGACCAAGGTGGAATATCGAAGTCTGTTAATTGGCAAGGTGGAGGGGGCTATAAATTCTATGAATTAGCTCCATCATTGCTTAAAAAAGATGAGTTTGATAACTGGGTTATTGAGCCAAAATATGATGCTGAAATGCTCGCAGAAGCTATGGCAAAACATGAGGGCTATAAATTTTCACCCGATGAAAATAATGTCTATAAACAAGGTTTTTCAACAGAAAAAGACTTTATTTTCACCACAACTCAGTTTTTATCACATGAGTTATTAAACCAAATCCATAACAAGCTTGAAGATGGTGAAAGCTTGCTTATATGTGCAACTCATTTTGAAGAAGGCGTTGGAAGTGCATATTCAAATATTACCATTAAAAAAATTCCTCAAATGCTTCTTGACCGTTGTGAGTTTGGCAAAATTGAATACAATTTAAACATCACAGAAGAACCACAAGAGGAAGATTTGGAAGATGAAGAAATTATGGAGGATGAGGAATAAGTGCATTCAAATGAAGAAATGGCAGAAATTGTAAATAAATATGCAACTTGCATGCAAGAAATTAAATTGAGAACTAATGCAATAAATTCAATTATAAAAAGGCAAACAACAACATTATATCCATATACAAATACAGAATTTTTATGCTTACAAATACGGAAAATATTAGAGTTAATAGTTTTGGCAAATCTTGTTGCCAATAATAAAGAATATCAAAGATTGAGACAAAATTTTGCTACTGATTGGAATGCAAAAAGAATTATAGAAACTATAAAAAAAATAAATGCTAATTATTTTCCAAAAGCTATATATAGAGAAGATTCTGATAATATAAAAATTAAATGCGAATGGAAAGAAAAAACTTCAAATATATTGAACGAAAATTTATTTACCGATATATATGATGAAATATCTTGCTTTTTGCATTCACAAAATCCATTTAGTAGCAAATCGGTAAATATAGAAAATATAAATAAAAAAATAATTGTATATATAAACCTGATAATTAATACTTTAAATGAACATAATACGGTTTTGTGTAATGGTAATATTGTAAATTGTACTATGAATGCAATTGAAGAAAATTCAAAAAGTAAAGAAGGAAAAGTTTCTGTGCATTATTTTGGACAGGTAAAACCCAATGAAATAACTGGAGTTATTATTAATGAATAAAACAGCTAATGAAATAAAAAACCGATTAAGTTTAAGAAAGCCACAGGCTGAAAGTTTGGAGATTCTATCTGAAATTGCAGATGTTTTGGAATTAAAAAAGAATGTGGATTTAACATCAGCCAAAGAAAAGATAAAAGAACTTGGTGCTAAATTTGATGAGGTTAGAAAGTTTTCTGAATTTGAAAGAGAATTTCCTAATATTTGTTTTTCATTAGCTACAGGGGTTGGTAAAACCCGTTTAATGGGAGCCTTTATTGCATATTTACATCTTGAAAAAGGTATTAATAACTTTTTTGTTTTGGCACCGAATTTAACCATTTATAATAAACTTATTGATGATTTAGGAAATCCAAGTAGTCCGAAATATGTATTTAAAGGGATTTCCCGTTTTGCGACAAGTTATCCGCAAATAATTACTGGTGATAATTACAATAAACATCAAAACTTTTTACAAAATATTCATAATGCTTTATTTAAACGTGTTAGAATCAATATTTTTAACATTTCAAAAATTAACTCCGATATAGATAAAGCAACAGGTTTACCAAGAATAAAGAGATTATCCGAATATTTAGGTGAATCGTATTTTGATTATTTGAAAAACTTGCCGGATTTAGTTCTTTTAATGGATGAATCGCATCATTACAGAGCAAAAGCAAGTGCTAAAGTTTTAAACGAATTAAATCCTATTTTAGGTTTAGAGTTAACAGCAACTCCACAGGTTGAAAGCGGTTCAAAAACTATAAAATTTAAAAATGTTGTATATGAATACTCCTTGGCTCGTGCAATGAACGATGGCTTTGTAAAAGAACCGGCAGTTGCAACAAGAAAAAACTTTGATCCGAAACAACTTTCGGTTGAAGAATTGGACATGCTAAAACTTGAAGATGGAATTAAAATTCATGAAAACACAAAAGTTGATTTAGACATCTATGCAAGAAATAACAGAGTCAAACTGGTAAAACCTTTTGTTCTTGTTGTTGCAAAGGATACAACCCATGCCAAATGGCTTGAAGAGCAAATTAAATCGGATGAATTCTTTAGGGGATATTATAAAGATAAAGTTATGCAAATACATTCCGGACAAAAAGGTGCTGAAAAAGATGAAAATATTGCAAAACTTTTAACATTGGAGGATATAAATAACAAAATTGAGATTGTTATTCACGTTAATATGTTAAAAGAAGGTTGGGATGTTACTAACCTTTATACAATTATTCCTCTAAGAACAGCAACTTCAACAACTTTAAGAGAACAAACTATTGGACGAGGCTTACGTTTGCCTTATGGAGAAAGAACAGGCGATTTAAAAATTGATAAATTAACAATTATTGCCCACGATAAATTTCAAGAACTTCTGGAAGAAGCACAAAAAGAAGGTTCAATAATCAGAAAAGAAAATATTATTGAAATTAATGAAGAAGAAATTGGCAATAAAAAAGAAACAGTAACTACGACCTCAATTCTTGAAGATGAAATCAAAGAAGAAGAGAAAAGAATTGAACAAATTCAAGATATTCAAGAAAAAGAAAAGGCACAGATAAAACTGGAAGCTAAAAAAGTTACTCAACAAGCAATTTTTGATATTGCAAAAGAAGGGGTTAACTTAAAAACAATGACAAAAGAACAAATTTCAACAGTTGCAAAGGCTCAAGCAGTTAAAAGATTAGAAGAAAAAAGTCAAATAGGTTTATTTGATAGCTCAACAAAAGAAAATTTGATAAAAGAAATTGAAAAAAATATCGAACAAGAAAAAGATAAAATCGAAAAATTAATTATTGAGATTCCCAAAATTATGATTGTTCCTGCTGAAACAAAAGCGTGGTTTGAAGATTTTGATTTAGATGTAAAAAACTTAAATTATCAGCCGATTTCTGATGAAATTTTAAGAACAACACTGCGTAATCAAAAAGCTGATTCCATTGTGAGTAAAGGGGCAATGGTAAGTGACAGATTAGATAATATTATTGTTAATGAGCTTGTTAATATTCCGGAAGTCGATTATAACACTTGTGCAAAATTATTGTTCAAATTGGCAAGACAAGTTTTAGATAAGTTTAACACATATTTATCTGATGAAGACGTAAAAAATATAGTCCAATATCGAAAAAGAGATATTGCAGGGTATATTAAACCACAATTAATGGAACATTTCAAAAAAGAGGTTATTAGATTTGAAGCACCGGATGTAAGAGCTTTTTCACAGATATTGGAACATAATTCATATAAATTTTTACAAGATGAAATATATGATTTTAAAGAAACGATTGAACCGGCAAGCAGAATAAAGTCGTTAATGTTTACAGGATTTAAAAAAGCTTGCCATGCAACATATAAATTTGATTCCAAAACTGAAAAGGATTTTGCGATAATTTTAGAAGGAGATAATTCTGTTGAAAAATGGTTAAGACCAGCACCAAATCAATTTAATATAACTTGGGATAATAATAATCGTAATTATGAACCTGATTTTGTTGTTGAAACTAAAGACTCAATTTATTTGGTAGAGACTAAAAAGGAAAAAGAACTTTCAACTGAAGAAGTACAATCAAAAGCAAAAGCTGCATTATTGTACTGTAAAAATGCAACTAAATATACAACAACAAATGGTGGTAAACCTTGGATTTATGTTTTATTGCCGCATAATTCCGTAAAATTAAACATGTCATTGAATTATTTAGTGAAAGAGTACAAATACAACAATTAAGAGTTTTTTAAGCAGAAAGGATGTATAATAATGTACAAACCACCATTTGAAATTACATCAAAAATAATTGAATTAATATCTAATATTTCAGAAAAAATTGGAGAGATAAATTCACTTCAAGATAGTCCTTATCATATACAATTGAGGAAAGAAAACCGAATAAAAACTATTCACTCATCTTTGGCTATTGAAAATAATAGTTTAAGTTTAAAACAAATTACTGCAATAATTGAGGGAAAACGAGTTTTAGGAAACCCTAATGAAATAAAAGAAGTAAAAAATTCTATTCAAGCGTATGATTTACTTTTGTCTCTCAATCCATATAAGGAAAAAGATTTACTAAAAGCACATGAACTTATGATGCAAGATTTGGTGGAAAGAAACGGAAAATATAGAAACGATGGTGTCGGGATTTTTGACGGAGAAAAAGTTGTTCATATGGCACCTCCAGCGGATAGAGTTCCTGAACTTATGGGGGATTTATTTGAATGGTTAAAAGCAAGTGATGTTCATCCGCTTATAAAAAGTTGTGTATTCCATTATGAATTTGAATTTATCCACCCCTTCCTAGACGGCAACGGAAGAATGGGACGGTTGTGGCAAACGGTAATTTTAAAGGAATGGAAAGAAGTTTTTGCTTGGCTGCCTGTTGAAACATTAGTAAAAGAAAACCAAAAAGAGTATTATTTAGTTCTAGGAGTAAGTGATAGTACGGCCAATAGTACAAAATTCATAGAATTTATGCTTACACTAATATTAAATACAATAGAAGAAATCATTGAATCTGAGAAAAAGGTTACTACAAAGGTTACTACAAAGGTTACTACAAAGGTTACCACAAATCAACAAAAAATAATCAATGTAATTAAAACAAATCCTTATGTGACACAAGAAGAACTTGCGGATATTATTGGAATTACGAAGAAAAGCATAACTGCCAACATGAAAAAACTTCAGGATAAAGGGCTGATAAAAAGAATCGGTGCTAATAAAAACGGTTATTGGCAAATAGACAACTAATGTAGAATTATTAAATACATTTTTTATTTAAGCAGAAGGAAATAAAAATTCTTTATTTTAACAATCATTAAACCCCGTTCAAAAAGTGTTCAAAAGGTCAAGCAAGAGGGGTAAATTATATTTTATGTATAAAACCTCATTTGAATAGATTTAAAACCTTTAAAAAACGATTTTGGAAAATTATTAATCATAAGTTATACCTAAAATCTTTTCTTCAATTTCTCGGATAATATCAGGTGATAAACCTTCCGATTTTTGAACCCCTGGTGAAAATTGCTCGTTTTTAACCTTATCCTCATAAGTTTTTACATTTTTGAGCATATTCATAATTTTTGTTACTGTATATAGTCTTGAGGAGTCTACCTTTTCACCATTTTTCATATCTGTCATTATTGAATCTAAAAGGCTTTTACCAAAATTGAATAAATTCTCATGGAATGTTGTTTTTGATTGAATATAGTTAAATCTTTTTTCATCCCAATTACCCTCTGCTTTCCAACGTCGAAGTGTTCTTTCACTTACGTTTAATTGTTTTGCAATAGTTTCTAATGTCATAAATTTTTCAATATATAGATTTGCGGCAGACTCTGCCAACATTTGCTTTTTCATAATTACTCCTTATTTTTTCAAAATCTTATCAAGCGGATTATAATTTCCATTTTCTAAATTTTCTATCAGTTCCTTATATATTTTGACAAAATTCCCCAATCCATAATGCCCTATTGATTTTTGGATAAAAGTTAGCGGAATATTTTGTTTTAGGCACAAATTTACAAAATTATGTTGTAAATCACTTGGACGAAGTTTTATAATTCCAAGATGTGCCGATAAACCTCTCAATACAACATTTTCAATATATTGCTGAGAATATTTGGGCGAATCAAATTTGAATACGAAATCTGTTAATTCAGGTTTTATTTCTTTAAACTTCTTTTTCAAAATATTAGAAATTCTATCATCAATTTTTAGATTTCTTATGGTTGAACCACATCTGTTCATAACAAGACGTTGTTCAAACAGAAAATATTTTAAGAATATTGTATTATCTTCAAAATTTATCCTTTCCCAAGTTAAACCTAATATTTCAGGAACACTTGCTCCCGTAGATAGAGTTAGATAAATTACAGGATAAGCTGATTGGTATTTTTTATGACAGAGATATAATAATTTAATAATCTCTTCATCCGATAAAATATTCATATCAACACAGTAAACATTTTTTCTTGTGTTACCTCTTGATACAAGACTATTTGTTTGAGGACAAACGTTCTTTATAATTAATTTTAATAATGTAATATAAATATTCACAGATGTTAATTGGTAACCATTGTCAAACATATTCTGTTTGTATTGGGCAACAACTTTGGTTGTTATTTCTCTTATAGTTAAATTATCAAAATATGGTTTTAAGTGATTTTTATAATTTGTTTTATCGTGCATTAATCTTTCAAGTTTATTTTCCATTTTCAAATGTTTTAAATATATGTATGCAGCTTTTTCTAAAGTCATATCAAGAGGTTCTTTTACTTTAATAACCACATTTTTTATTTTGGGAGGCTCTATGTTATTTCTAAAATATTCAATTTGTTCTTTTGTAAATTCATCTCTAACCTTTCTTATAAAAGGGGACGATGTATAAGCATAGGGTTGTTCAATTTTATGTTTTGATTGTAGTTCCTTTTGAGCTCTGTATATTGCTTCTGTTGCTGATAATTTCTCTTTAGTCAGATAATATTTTTTAAAAGATGTGTACATTTCATCAGGTATGGAACTTTGTATATGCTTGCTATATTTTGGTAATATCCCTCGGAAGCCATATAGTTCAAAATTTCTTCGGATTTTTGTAAAAGTTGACGGTGCAATTCTTGGATAATCTGAGGTTTCGTTAAATAATTCTACAATCTTATTTACATTTTGACTTCCTGTTTGATTAACTATATTCAATAATTCGGCATAGGCTCTTACTCGATTTTGAGTTTCTTCTCCAAATTTTAGGAAATCCTCATAACCTTCTTCTTCCTCTATAACAATTGGTTTCACTCTGTTTATAACTCCAATTTTGTTATTATCCTCAATTTTAGATAATTTTTGATTATAGAAAAAATATGTATTATTATTTTTCAAAACGATTTGTTGTTTTACTAAATCGGATAAAATTTCTATTACGTCTTTTTCATCAAGTTCTGATACAACAATCAATTCATCAATGCTAAATTTATCTAATCTTCTAGCTGTTTTTATAATTAAATCTCTATTTTTCAATGGTTAGTCCTTTCACTTGTTTTACATCAATTTTGTTTAATCCATTTGTTTTTGCTAAATTTTCAAGTAGTGAAATTCCTTTTATAATCTGACGGAAACGGTTAGTTTTCTCAAAAAATATTTCTTTTGCCTCATCTGTTATTTTTATTTCAGATAATTCTTCAACAATGACCTCCAAATCCTCTTTTGAAAAAGGCTTAAATTCTACAATTTCAGACAACCTGTCATACAAATGCCTGTATTTGCCGAGTTTTGTTTTGGCTTCTTGCATACCAATTAATACAACCGGAGTCCCTGTTAAATCGTGAACATCTCTAAGAGTCTCAATAATCTTGTTTCGGCTTATCAAATAGTCAATTTCATCAATGATTATTACTTGTGGTTTTAATCTTAAATGTGCAATACATTGCTCCATAAGATTAGCCATTTTTCTTGAGGGCGATTCGCCTAATTCAAAAACAATTTTTTCCATTAGCCATCGGCTTGTCATTTTGTTTTGAGCTCTTACATATACTGCATCATTTCTGTTAGCCCACCAAACAGCAGTTTGAGTTTTACCGAGTCCCGGATCACCATATACCAGACCCATTTTAGGAACTTCACTGGATTTATCTATTAATTTATTCATTAGTCCAACAAAGTTTTTGACATTACGAGTTTTAACAAATAATTTGTGCATTAATTACCTCCTTATCTTCGCCATATATTTGTTCATATTCATCAGTATTTTTGTATTCTTTAATCCAGTTTTGTTCAGTTTTCGTAAGTTTGTCCTTAGTCAGCAAATATTCATATTTCTCGTATTTATTTTGGAAAATACCGCTTGATGATTCTTTATCAAATTGTTTTTTCACTTCAATACTAAACTCTTGTATTTCATCCTCTTTTTGCTTTTCGGGTAAATCCATTGTTAATAGCGGAGTATAAACCTGATTTCGTTTTAAATGATTTATATATTCCTGTTCCGTTCTTTTTTCTAATTGTTTCTTTAATTTTGTTTTTTGTTTCAAATCTTCTATGTCTTTTGCTTCGCCCAAATAATTTGCTAACGGGTGTACAGACTCAACCCTTTTTGCTGTACATATAAATTCCCCGTTTAATTTGAAAACCTTAATTGAACTCAAATCAAACAGGCTGTATTTAATAATTACTTTCTTTTTATAGCCAAATAATGCTTCATCATAATAATTATTTTTGAGGAATAAGATGCCGTTTCTGTAAATGTTTTTAACTTCACGAACCATCATAAGGTCATCTAAAGTATCAATGTTAACACCTTCACCCTTGCCGCTTTCAAGAACTTCACCAATTGTTTTATCTTCAATGTGCGGACAAGGTTGTGCATAATGATATTTTTGCAACCAAATCTCAAGAACTCGTGTAACTTGCTCAATTGTTGGAATATTAACTTTAAAGATTGATTTGTGGAGTTTCTCGTTTCTTTTTAATTGGGCGGGTTTTTTAACAATACTTGTACCGGTATAAGACGGAAGCATTACTTCAAAACTGTCTTGCAACTCTCTAAACAACCTTTCAATTGGCTTTGCCTTTGCGTTGTAGGGTTTTGCATAAATCGGTTGAATACCAAGATTAGTAAATAATCCGCTTATTCCCTTCTCAATAAAATATTTTGCCTTAAAAGCCTTGCCGTTATCTTGATACACAAATTTCGGAATTTTGCCTAAATTTATTATTGAATTTCTTAATGCACTTGCAATACATTGAGTGTTCTCCTCAAGCATAATTTCAAACCCGACAAATCCGCCAGATTTCCAATCTTGATAAGCAACTAATGTCGGTCTTACAGGATTTCCGGTATAAGGATGCTTAACGAAAAATGCTAATTTGTGACCGTCGCCTACAATTACATCCCCGACTTCCAGTTTTGAAATATCTCTTGTGATATATGGTAAAACCTTGTCGTGCAGTGCTTTATTGCCTTCTCTTGCTTCAATCCAAATGTTATAATGTTCGTTTTTGTAATTGTTAGCAAATCTTCTGTATGTTAAATCGCAGCACAGATTTGTAAATCCACGTTGGGTTAATGCCATTTTTGTATATTTGATTGCTTTTCCAATATTTAACTGATTTGGATGCAAAAGATTTTTCAATAATTCAGATTTTTCATCTTCCGTTAGAATGGATTTTTTCGTTTTTTCACCGAATGTGTAATTGTTAATCAAACAATGCCAATCATCATTATTGGTACGGAGTTTTTTGTGCCATTCATAAATTGTTCCGATAGCAACTTTGCCCACTGTTTCAAATAAATCGCTGCAAATACAGCCGTTATTATACGCTTCAAGAAAATCTTTTCCTGCTACCGTTTTATTTTTCTTGCTTAACCTAAATTCATCCCATTTTTTGATTAAATCGTATTTTGCAAGAGCCAATTTCTTTTGAACTTCAGGTACAACATAAGTTATTGGCACCAGTTGAGCAGATCTTTCTTTGTTTGATGTTACTTTTTCTCTAACATTTTCTTCTAAAGATGTTACTAAAATCTCATAAGATTTTGAGCATTTTCTGATAACATATTTATTTTTACTTATTGCCTTACGAACTGCTCTTTCGGATATACCTTTGATTTGAGCAAGTTCTTTAGTTGTAATCCAGTAATCACTTGAGTGTTGCATAATTGTCTCCTCTCACACATTAACTCTGCTTGCGAGATTTGTGTAGTCAATGTATCCATATCGAAACATATCAACAACTGCCACTTCAAACCCACTAAAACATTGTTTTTCATATATTGAAAAAACAAAAAGTTTGTTGTATTTTAAGCAACTTTTACAAACGGAACTAAACGGAACCTGATTTGGTTCCGTTTGTACTATAATGAGAAAAAGGGGTAAATGTAACTCTGTCGGATGCAAAGCTACATACCGAAATCAAAGGGGTAATATGATTAGACGCCAAGAACCTGAAGAACCAGCATGGGCAAAATATATAACAGAAGATAATTTGCCAACCGAAAATTTGCAATATCTATGCTCAATCATTGGCTTAGAAGCAACAAAAAAATTAATGTTTAAAGCAGCCGGAGAAAAGTTCTCTATCCATGCTCATTGCAATCAACCATACAAACGACAATACATTATAGACAACTTTGATGGCACAAAACAGTGCATAAATAAACTGGCTCTTGAATGCAAAACTACTCAGAGATTTGTGTATAAAGTGCTTGAAGAGCGAGCTGAGGGCAAGAGGGATAAATAAATGTATGCAAATTATTTGGCAGAATTGAGAATTGATTTAGAATTAACTGACGAGTATGAAGAGTTATATAAACCTTTTGGAAGAAATGACATTATATTAATTTTGTCTACTCTTCACTCTTCTCTTTTAAAATTATTTAAGTCTATGAACGGAAGATTACCAACAAAAGATTATTGTGCACATTTCTGGGCTGATCCAAGCAGAGAATTAATAGATACAATTGATAAGATAGAAACACTCCAACGAAGATTAAGCAAGTCTGAATATGCTTTTAAAATTGAGGAATACAATCAAGGTATTATTAATAAGTGCAATGAATTTTTAAGTTCAAGTGGTGGTAGCACAATCCCTGAAAATATGGATAAAATAGAGTTATTTTATGTAAATCCAATTTTTATAAAATGCAATACAATAAATGTAAAACATTCAAGCGAAAATATTATACACGATTTAATACCACTTGGAGAAGGTTCATATGCACTTACTTATAAATATCACGATGATTTTTATAATAAGGATTTTGTTGTAAAAAAAGCAAGAAAAGGATTATCCGAAAAAGAATTAAAACGATTTAGGCAAGAATTTGAAATAATGAAAAGTTTAAATTCTCCTTATATTGTGGAAGTTTATTCTTACAATAGTGAAGAAAACTCATATGTTATGGAGCATATGGATTATACTTTGGATAAATTCTTAAAACTAAACAATGATAAAATATCTTCAGGGACCAGAAAATCATTGATATTGCAATTACTAAAAGCTTGTAAATATCTACATGAAAAGGGATATTTACACAGAGATTTATCTCCAAGCAATGTCTTAATCAAAGCTTATGATGATGTATTAGTTATTAAAATTTCTGATTTCGGATTAGCTAAAGATCCTAATAATGAATTAACAACAGTAAATACTGAGTTTAAGGGCTATTTTAATGATCCCAATTTAAAACTTGAAGGTTTTAACAATTATGATATGTCACATGAAATATATGCACTTACAATGTTGATATATTTTATAACCACAGGAAGAACTAATACAACAAAAATTCCTGACAAGAATTTGAATAATTTTGTAAGAAAAGGACTTGGTGAGCGAGTAAACAGGTATAAATCAATAGATGAGTTATGCGAAGCATATAGAAATTTATAGGTTCCGTTTAGTTCCTTAAAAAGTTCCGTTAAGGTTCCGTTTTGTAACAGAAAAATATTTTTTCTGGAACCAGTGTTACATTTTGAATACAAAAAGTCCGATGACAATCAATTGCTATTCCCTTACAGAAATAAGGCTTTTGGGCGTATTGCTTTATAAATTAAGACTTTTCAGGACACAATAGTGACGCAAATCGGACATATTGGACTTTTCTGCAACCCTAAAATACTCCTGAATTTCTTTATGTTCTGGGGCTTTGAGCCAAGTTTCCCTTTTCTGTATTGTCCTGTTTCTTCACAATAAGGTAATTTTTTAGAAAAATAAAGTTTCTATGTGACCATTAAAAGAGTAAAATGAGTAATTTGAAATTGAGATAATCAATTGACTTCCAACCGCCTCAAACTTAAACGTATCGTGCGAATTTACCTACTCAATTTATTTACCCATTCCGACCAAACTACTCAAAAAAATACAGCCGATTGCCCGAAATAATAGCACCATCTATCATAATCGAAACAACTCAAAAATACACAAACCAAATAAAATGTAATTTAACATACACAACAAGATTAAATTAACTATGAGATGGAGATGTAATAAAACTTTGATTTAAAATATTAATTTTTTGTTTACTTTTTTAATAAAAACAATAAATGCGTTTATACTAAAAATAGCTACCTCTGGATATTCCAGAAATAGCCGTAGTTTTTAAATCCAAATTCATCATATAAAAAACAATACGGCATGTCAAATATCCATGAGCAGAATATGCAGGATTATAATCTTGAAGAGGAAAGGTGGATTGTATGCCAGGCAATGTTATTATTTATGAATGGTTTGCTAATTTTGTAACAGAAAAACCTCAGAAACGAAAAAAATATGTTAGTAAAATTGTTAATAAAGATCCATATGTTTTTTATAAGGATTTTTATTTAACATTAAGAACTAAGTTAATTAGCTTAATAAAAAATAATCAATCGTTAGTTGATTTAAAGGATATTTTAAAGAAATTAAATCCTAAAAAACATATCCACTATGAAATATTAATAAATCAAATACAGGATTTTATGCAAGGTATAAATTATACTTGGGTTGAACCACCTAAAAATATTATTGAGTATTCTGAACTTTTACTAAAGGTAAATCCTGAAATAGGTTTAAAAATTAATGAAAAAATTCTATTTATAAAGATGTATTTTAAACAAGAACCTATTGACAAGGCAAAAGTCAAAGTAATGCAAAAAATAATGCAAGATTCCTTAATGAACGAATTCCCTTATGCTGAAGTTGCAATTTTAGATATAAGGCGTGGCATTCTACATCAAATTAAAGTGAATGAAGATATAAAAATACCATATAACTTAGAGCAAGAAGCTTTAATTTGGCAAAAATATGCAGAAGAAGAATAGGATAATATTATAGGAGAATATAATGGAATTAATGACATGGGTGGAGGTTCAGAATGAACTTCAAGAAGTAGGAAATAAGAATTTATTGTTAGGAAATGGCTTTTCCATTAGTTATAAAGCTGATGATTTTAACCAAAAAAGTATTATACAAGAAATTGATTTTTTAAAAAATTCTACAGATGTTTCTGATATAGAAGAATGTATTGCTAAGACTCAAGAATTGGTTGCGGAAGGTTCCACTTGTACGGTGCCTGGCGAAATCATAAGGAAATGGATAAAATCTACAATACACAAGGCTTTTATTGAAAAATTATTTGCAAAAATGCCTTCAACAGTAAGAGCAAAAAATGATTATAACGAAAATACGCTAGTCCCATATAAAAATTTCCTTGCGGAATTTAATAAATTCTATACCCTAAATTATGATCCTTTATTATACTGGATGTCACTTCATTTTGTTAACAATGGAGATAAGGATGTTCAAGCTGTAATGAAAGCTGAAGAAAAATATAATAAAGCAAAAGAAGGAAGTAAGACTAAAGAAACTTCTAAAACACAATTCTATGAGAAAGTAACTACTTGTATGTCCAAGATTAGGGAAAAAATATTCGTAACGAAGGCTCATAAAGATAAATATAAAATGAAAGTATATTTTGGAGACAAATGTTTATATGACGAAACATTGTCAAAAGCAGAAGCTGATAAAACTATTTCATTGGACAAAATAACAAATACTATATGTTCAAATATGGAAAAAATAAGTGATGAAAATACTGATGTAAAAGAAGAATTTGAACGAATAGAACTAAATGTTAAAAATGATTTTGATTCTAAAAAAGCTGAAATTATTGCAATTAATAATGGAATCAAAATTGAATTTAACGATGGTTTTTTACCAAATAAAGAAACGAAAAGATTGGAATGGAATAATGAAAATTCGCAAAATGTTTATTTTCTTCATGGTGCTTTTCATATATTACAAAAAGATAATTCTATTGTGAAAATAAAAGCAGACCCAACAGCTACAATGCTTAAAAATATTCAAGATGAATGGAATAATAATTATGATTCTCTAACCATATTAGAATCAACAGCAAAAAATAAAGAAGAACAAATTAATAAAAATTCATATTTAAAATATTGTTTTGACAATTTTAAAAATCAAACAGGTGTTCTTGTAACATTAGGTGTATCATTTTATGATAGTGATAATCATATAATTGACAGTATAAATGAAAATGATAATATAAGCCAAGTATATATTGGCTGCTATGAAGAACCAACCGAAGAATTATTGAATAAATTTAAGGATAATCCAAAAGTTAAATATTTTTCTACAAAAGGGATTTTCGATATCTGTAATTAAAACAAACTTTAATATTCAAAGATTTGTTTGCATGTTTATACTATAATTAACCCATGCAAAAGTTTTATGAAAAAAACAATATAACTTTATTTCAGGGTGATTGTATTGAAATTTTAAACAGAGCAACTCCTGAATCCATTGACATGATTTTTGCAGACCCACCATATATGCTTTCTAATGGAGGAATAACTTGTCAATCCGGCAAAGTTGTTTCTGTTAATAAAGGAAAATGGGATGAAAGCAAAGGCTTGGACGAAGATTTTGAATTTCATCAGAAATGGATTAATGCTTGTAAAAAAGTTTTAAAACCTAACGGAACAATTTGGATATCCGGGACTTATCATTCAATATATGCTTGCGGTTTTGCCTTACAAAAAGCAGGTTTTAAAATTCTAAATGATATATGTTGGTTTAAGCCAAACGCTTCTCCGAATATGAGTTGCAGATATTTTACTGCGAGTCATGAAACTTTATTATGGGCAAAAAAAGAGCCAAAAGGTAAGCATACATTCAATTATAAAACAATGAAAAATGGTGATTGGGGTGATGACATTCTCAAAAAAACAAATAAACAAATGCGTTCGGTTTGGCAAATTGATACTCCAAAACCTTCAGAAAAAGTGTTTGGCAAACACCCAACTCAAAAACCTTTAGAATTGTTAAGGCGGATAATCCTTGCGTCAACTAACAAAGGCGATTTAATTCTCGATCCATTCACAGGAAGCTCAACTACTGGTATAATGGCATTAGAGTTAGGTAGGAAATTTATTGGAATAGACTTAGAGAAAGAATACTTAGACCTTTCTGTTAAAAGGTTTGAGCAAGTATTTTCAAAGAAAGATAAAACATGGCAGTAGTTTTAGAACAATTGAAAAGTGAAACATATCCAATTGTTAAATGGGTTGGCGGCAAACGTCAGCTTATGTTTGAATTGTTAAAAAACATGCCAAAATCTTACAACCGTTATTTTGAGCCTTTCATTGGCGGAGGTGCGTTATTTTTTGAATTGCAACCTGAAAATGCTTATATTTCTGATATGAACGAAGAATTAATTAACCTTTACTCAGTAGTTAGAGATAATGTTTACGAACTTATTGAGGATTTAATCAAGCACGAAGTTTCAAAAGAATATTTCTTAGAAATTCGAAATATTGATAGAACTGAAAAATATGCAGAATTGTCAGATGTAGAAAGAGCAAGTCGTTTTATTTACTTGAATAGAACTTGTTTTAACGGCATGTACAGGGTTAATTCTCAGGGGCAATTTAATGTTCCGTTTGGACATTACAAAAATCCTCGTATCATTGATGAAAACAATCTTTTGAATTGTTCTGAGCTATTAAAAAAGACCGAAATTAAATGTGCAGACTTCTCTGAGATTTTAACTAAAGTTCAAAAGGGTGATTTTGTTTATTTTGACCCACCTTATGTTCCATTGAATGAGACGTCAAGTTTCACCTCATATACAAAAGATGGTTTTGATATTGATATGCAATTCAAACTGCGTGATGTTTGCGATGAATTAGACAATAAAGGTGTTAAATTTATGCTTTCAAATTCAGATACTAAATTAGTAAATGAATTATATGCAAATTATGAAATTAAAAAAGTTTTTGCTTCTCGCCAAATCAATGCAAATGCCGATGGCAGAGGCAAAATTACAGAAGTTTTAGTGAGGAATTATGACTAGACATTTTAAAGCATGGTTATCTACATTTAGACCTTGCATTGCAGATTATTGCTACTATGTAGATTTTAATAAGGTAAATAATAATGTTGATGATATTAAAGTTGAATTAAATATTTTAAATTCGCTAGTTGGCTCAAAAAATATCGAAAAAGATTTTGAAGATATTATCACTAAATATCCTGAAACTTTGAAATGTGTTCCTTTGCTCTTGGCGGTTCGTTCTAACGAGATTTCTGTTACAGATGCTGATGGCGAATATAATTTCTCTTTTAGAAAACAAAACTACAGTATAGATGATTATAAAATGTTTATGAGAAAAACTAAACTGTTTGATTTGTTGGAAAATCATATTGTAAGCAATTTAGTTGACTATGCGACTGGTGTTGAAACGGGATTAGACAGTAACGGTCGTAAAAATCGTGGTGGGCATTTAATGGAAAATCTTGTCGAAGATTACATTCAAAAAGCCGGGTTCGTTAAAGGGCAAAACTATTTCAAAGAAATATATATCCACGAAATTGAACAAAAGTGGAATGTTAATCTTTCCGCTATTTCTAATCAAGGCAAAATGGAAAAACGTTTTGATTTTGTGATTAAAACAGCCAATCAAATTTATGTAATTGAAACAAATTTCTATTCAAGTGGCGGTTCAAAACTCAATGAAACCGCAAGGAGCTATAAAACCTTAGCACAAGAAGTTGCAACAATAGACGGTGTAACTTTTATTTGGTTTACTGATGGCTGTGGTTGGAATAGCGCCAGAAACAATCTTGAAGAAACATTTGATGTTTTGGATACGGTTTATAATATTCAAGATTTGGAAAATGGTATTTTAAAAAAGCTTAAATAGTAACAAAATAGTTTAATATAACTTTTTATGCTAATATTTACCTATGGTTAAGACTAAAAAAACTAAACGAGAATCACTAAGTAAAAAAATCCGATTTGAAGTTTTCAAAAGGGATAAATTTACTTGTGTTTATTGTGGTCGCAAAGCTCCAGATGTAATATTAGAAGTCGATCATATCGAGCCTGTTGCTAAAGGTGGAGATAATAGTATTACAAATCTAGTTACAAGCTGTATTGATTGTAATAGGGGGAAAAGAGATATACCTTTATCTGTAAATGAAACTCTTGAAAAACAACGTATACAATTAGAACTTTTACAAGAAAAAAGAGAACAACTTGAAATGTTGTTTAAATGGAAAAAATCTTTAGATGAACTTGATGAGTATGAATCTGATTTATTTATACAATATATTGAGGATAAAATTCAACCATATACTTTAAAAAAGCATTTTAAAACAGAAATATTAAAACTTTTTGAAAAATATAAGCAAAATGAAATATTAGATGCAATAAATGTAGCAGCAAAAAAATATTTAAAGTATGACTATGAAGATAAATTAGAACAAGATAGTGTAGAAGAGTTTCTGAATAAAATTGGTGGAGTCCTAGTAAATAAAAATTTACCGCCTATAAAACAAAAACTGGCATATATAAAAGGAATATGCAGAAATAGATTTGGATATTGGGATAACGCTAAGGGTTCTATAATTTTAAACAACTATGTAAAAGCGCTTACTGATTATGGTTGGTCAGAAGATAAAATTTTGGAAGATCTTGAAAAAGAAGTGATACCTATAGCAAAAGAAGCTAAACATTGGACCGAATGGAGGAATACAATCGAAGGATAGACTAATAGTGTTAATTCTTGGGATAAGAATGAATTATCAGTAGAAAATTTACCTAATGAAGAATTAGAAGCCACAGTAAATGGTTCTTATAGTGAAATATGTTTTTATTTTGAATTTATAAAGCATGCTGTTCACATATTTGATGAAGATGACGAGAATAGTGCTATTAAACAAACTATAGCTGCAATATCAAAATACAGCGAAATGCAGCTTGAAAAGTTATTTAATAACGAAGATCTTTGCGAATTAAAGCCTGAATATCTGTTATTTAGAAAGATAGGTCTCTTTAATTTTATTAAAAATATTGATAACGGATTAAAATATGCTTTTAGTGATGCTATAGAAGCATATACCAAAAAAATTTTTTATAACGAATTATATTATACAAATAGAAATTTAACAGCAGATAATTTTTGTAGTTTTTTAGCAACGTTAAATAGTAAACTAGATGAATATATGAACAATTTAAAATAATTTTTGTTGTTTTGTAAAATTTTTCTGCTTTTATTTTTCTTTTACGCTAATGTTGTGTGTCAAAGACGGTCGTATGGAAAAAGTCGGATTAAATATTACGCCAAAAGAATTTAGGCAACTTAGCAAATGGTCGGAGAATATTTATAATACTGCGGTAGTTATGGATTATTTTGTTGCCAACCAACCAGAGATTGAAGCATGTTACAATCTTGCACCAGTGGTCAAACATCTGCGTAATGATGCGGATGTTTTGAATGCATTCTTTATTGATCATGAAAAAGACATAGAATTTTAAAAGCCGTTTAAAAGATGTTTAAATGCTGTTTAAATAGCGTTCAAAAATTGTTGTGTCGGAATGATACGTTTTAGACATATATAGTTGATGATTCTGTTCAAAAGAGTAATTAATAGTATTGCTTAAAAGGA
>CAOJDT010000017.1 GCA_948433295.1 uncultured bacterium | reverse complement strand
CCAAGGTAGTGCTGCGGCTCAGCCGTGCCCCCCCCCCCCTGTCGGGAATCCTTTTGTAGTCTGTGTTTTCATTGTATCCTCCAAATAATCTTAACTTGTTTATTTTAACATATTTTTCAGGAGAATTCAATATGCTATTTTTATAATTCTAAAAGTTCAGATAAACTCATTCCTAAACCATCTGATAATTTTTTAAGTGTACCAAGGCTTGGTGAACGCTCCATTCTCTCAAGACGTCCAATATATGTGCGATCAAGGTTACATAGAAGAGCCAGCCCTTCCTGTGTTAAACCTCTCTGTTCTCTTAATGATTTTATTTTTCTGGCAAATTTTTTTAAAACATGTGACATAAACAAAATATATGCGAACCACTGTGCCGCGTCGACCGCCAGATGTCACTATATGAGGCTATTTCTGAAATTATTATAATTTATAACATGTTTAAATTTCAATTAGACAAACGGCTAAAATTTTAATGTATAAATAAAAAAGACCGATTTAATCGGTCTTTTTATCATTATTTTGTTTTTCCTGTTCTTTTATAGAAATCTTCAATAAATCCTGTATTAAATTTTCCGCTTATGAAGACAGGATCTTCAATAATATCCTGATGGAACGGAATAGTTGTTTCAATGCCCGTAATGACATATTCTTTTAAGGCTCTGTACATTCTGCGGCGAGCTTCGTTACGGGTTCTGCCCCAGCATATTAATTTACCTATCATTGAATCGTAATAAGGCGGGATTGAATAATCCTGATAAACGTGTGAATCAACTCTTACGCCAAATCCGCCCGGAGTTACATAACCTGTGATTTTGCCCGGGTTCGGCATAAAATCTTTATCGGGATTTTCTGCATTGATACGACATTCTATTGCATGTCCTCTTAAAATTATGTCATCTTGAGTGAAATCTAATTTTTCACCTGCCGCAACCATGATTTGTTCTCTTACCAAATCTACGTTAGAAATCATTTCAGTAACGCAGTGTTCAACCTGGATTCTGGTATTCATTTCCATAAAGTACCATTTGCCGTCATGATCGAGGAGGAATTCACAAGTTCCTGCACCTTCGTAATTAATGGCTTTTGCCGCACGGACTGCAGCCGCCCCCATTTCTTTACGAGTTGCTTCGTCAATTGCCGGAGAAGGTGCTTCTTCAAGAAGTTTTTGGTGTCTTCTTTGAATAGAGCAGTCTCTTTCTCCGAGGTGAACTACGTTTCCGTATTGGTCTCCCAGAATTTGAACCTCAATGTGGCGAGGATTTTCAAGGAATTTTTCCGCATAAACATCAGGGTTGCCGAAGAAGTTTTGAGCCTCGGATTGGCAAAGATTCATATTTGATTCGACTTCATCATCACTTCTGACGATTCTCATGCCTTTTCCACCGCCGCCTGCAGTTGCTTTTAGGATAATAGGATATCCCGCTTTTCTTGCAAATTCTTTAACTTCTTCCGGTGTTTTTAAAATTCCCGTGCCCGGGGTAACTGGAACGTTATTTTCAATCATTGTCTTACGGGCAGTAGCTTTGTCTCCCATTTTTCGCATAGCTTCCGAGGTAGGACCTATGAATTTAATTCCGTGTTTTTCGCAAATTTCTGCAAAATCTGCTCTTTCAGACATAAAACCGTAGCCCGGGTGAATGGCATCAGCTCCGGAGACGAGTGCTGCTGAAATAATTGCAGGAATACTCAAATAACTTTTTGAACTTTGAGCAGGACCGATACAATAAGCTTCGGTTGCAAGTCTTACGTGGAGGGAATTTGCATCAGCCTGAGAATATATTGCAACAGTCGGAATTCCGATTTCTCTGCATGCTCTGATAATTCTTACTGCAATCTCCCCACGGTTTGCTATTAATACTTTTTTAAACATATCCTTTTTCCCTAAAATCAATAAGGGTGCTATTAAATAACACCCTTGCTTAATCTTAATTTACTATTCTATATACATTAAAACCTGACCAAATTCGACAGGTTGTCCGTCTTTCACACAAATTTCAACGATTTTGCCTGAAAATTCGGATTCAATTTCGTTCATCAATTTCATAGCTTCAACGATACATACCACATCGCCCTGAGAAATTGTCTGACCGACTTCAACGAACGGTTTAGCATCAGGTGATGGAGCGCTGTAGAATGTTCCAACCATTGGCGAAGTTAAAGGTTTACCTTTTTTAACTTCAGCAGCAGGAGCCTGAGCCGCAGGTGCAGGAGTTGAAGCAGGTTGAACTGCCGGAGTCGCGATTGCAGCGGTTGGTGCAACCACAACTTCTTTTCTTAAAGTAATAGCTTGTTCGCCGTCTTCGAGAGAAATTTCGGTCAAAGAGTTTTCAGCTAAAACTTTTGCTAATTTTTCAACATATTCAATATCAAATTTCATTTTTTGCCTTTCGTAATTTTTACGTTTTTACTCGCTCACGTTTAACGGGTCTACGGCTCTGGTTGTCTGTCAGGCAACACCAGCCTTCGCCCTCGGTTCGCTCGCATTACACTCTGTCAAGGTATTCGTTGCTTCTGGTGTCAACACGGATGAAGTCTCCGTTTGAAATAAAGAAAGGAACGTTAACAACGGCACCAGTTTCTAATTTTGCAGGTTTAGTTCCGCCTTGAGCAGTGTTTCCTTTTTCTGCAGGAGGAGTGTCAACAACTTCAAGTTCAACGTGAGAAGTAATGTCAATACCTATGATTTTGATATCATGCATAAGAACCTGAACAACCATATTTTCTTTTAAGTATTTAATACCGTCACCGATTTGAGCTTCAGTGATTTGTAATTGTTCATAAGACTCGTTATCCATCATAACGAATTCCGCACCTTCTTTGTAGAGGTATTGCATTTCGCGTCTGTCGAGCATAGCTTTTGCAACTTTTTCACCTGCGCGGAATGTTTTTTCAACAACCTGACCTGTTTCTACGTTTTTGAGTTTTGATCTTACGAACGCAGCGCCTTTGCCCGGTTTAACGTGTAAGAATTCTACAACTGACCACAAGCCGTTGTCTAATTGAAGAGTCAAGCCTGTTTTTAAATCGTTTACTGAAATCATATTTTTCCCCTTATAAAATCATAATCTTACTAATTGTGAGTTAATATTACCATAAATATCAAAAACTTCAAATATTTGTTACAATTTCGAATATTATTATTAACAAAGTAGCAAAAAATATATTTACGAGTTATCATATAGGCATAAACATAAGGAGTGTATATTATGAGAATTTCAGCTGTATCCAGTCGTTGTCCGAAACCTTGTTTCATGCAAAAGAAAGACGCTTATGAAAATCCGATTAATCGAGATACCGAAAAAGGTTTAACGATTTTACAATCTGTAGGCACGAGTACGCTTATCGGAGGAACGGCTTTTGGTATTGCATCGTTCCTGATTCCTAAAACAACTAAAATGAGAATGGGAAAAGCCGGGATTATCGGTGCAGTTCTCGGAGCCGCAAGTTTACTGTTGACGCTTCCTGCAAATCTTTACAATACAAAAGTCAGAGCGTTTACACGCGAGAAAGAAATGGATGTTTTCAGCCGTGACAGAGAGTTGAAATCAAATATTCTCTCAGAAGTTGATAAAGAAGTTCAGGATGAAGAGGTTTCTCTTGATAAAAAAATCGATCATTATACACAGGTTCAAATGGCAAACAACGGCAGCGGAGTAATGATTAAAGGGGTGTAAATGCGAGTTGAGGCAATAATTAATACGAATACTTTTACTGCCGCAAACAAGCCTAAGAGAAACAATCCGCAAGCCGACAAAAATCCTATTTCCAAAAAAGGAGAAAAGGCAAATCTTGCCGTAGCGACATTTGTGGGTGGACTTGGTGTAGGTGCAAGGCTAATGTTTGAACTCTTTGATGACGGCTTTGTTATTGAGGATTTGGGCGAAGCTGCCGATAAGTATGTGAAGAAAAATCATAAGGGTTTAAAAGGTGCCAAGCGAGAATTGTTTGTAATTGGTACGGCGCTGAGTTTTATCGGAGCGGCAATAGGAGGTATTGCACTTCTTTATACAATGTATAAGGCTCCTAAAATAAATTATGAGGGAAATGTAAATGCTTTCAAAAAAAGTAAAGATATGGACGTTTACATAAAAGGCAATAAGGTTCAAAAAGAACTGCTTGAACAAATGAATGATAAAGCCAAAAACGCAAACAGTGATGAAAAAGCTAAATTAAAAGAGCAATATATGAAAATGCAAATGGCGAAAAATCAGGTTCCTGATTTTATAAATAACGATAAAAAGTTTAAAAAGCCTCAGGCTTGATAATCATTCATCAATATGTTATAATAGGTAAATAATATGTATAACAATTATCTGGAACCAATGGAGGTATTGATGAAAACGCTTGATATGACTGTATTTTCGGGGGGGGGGGCAGACTGAGTCTGAGCACCACTTTGGAAAAAATCTTGTAGAATCACTTAGCACGAGAAATAGAAACAGCACGATAAAATTAGAAACGTTTTTAAAGAAAAATGTCTTTTTGGGATTATCCCACCAAACTCGCAACGTCATTGCAGGCTTGACCCGCAATCGCGTGCCTGAGGCACATCACCCTGACACTAAAATGCAGGGAGGCACAAGTAAGGGGAGAGGGAAGAGGAAAATTGGCTTCACCTTGGCAGAGGTGCTTATCACTCTTGGCATAATCGGAATAGTTGCGGCGATGACTATGCCGACTTTGATTCAGAAACATCGAAAGCAGGTTGTTGAAACGCATTTAAAACGTTTTTATTCAAATATGAATCAGGCTATTCGGTTATCTGAAGTCGATAACGGTGATAAAAAATACTGGGATTTTACAAATAATGTATGCATTGCCGATACGCATAGTGAAGAGTGTTTGATGTCGTTTTATAACAAATATCTTAAGCCCTATTTAAAAGTTACCGATGTTCAATACAAAATTACTTCTTGGGGAAAAGGAAATCTATTTTTGTATTTCCCTGACGGAAGTGCGGTTAGGCTTGCATATTTAGGTAAAGATATGTGCTATGTTATTAATGCAAAAGATTTGGATACAAAAGAGGTTCTGGGGCAAAATTCATTCCTGTTCGGGTTTTATCCGAGAGGTGCTGGTGATGTTTCTCGTAAAAGACATAAGTATTTTTTAGACAAAGGTGTAGAACCTTATCTTACTGACAGCTGGGATGGAACTATTGAAGGTTTAAAAAGAGATTCCGGTATGTTTGCAAAGTTGATTCAACTGAACGGATGGCGGGTGCCTGACGATTATCCGTTAAAGTTTTAATTGTTTGTGCTAGAATAGTCTTGTTATGGCACAAGGACAAATATACAAGATTCATTCCGACTTTTATTACGTCGCCGCAGAGGGTGAAACTTTCGAGTGCAAAATTCGCGAAGTTCTAAAAAAACAAAAAGAAAAGATTCTTGTGGGTGATTTTGTTGAATTTGATAGCGGGCATATTACAAATATTTTGCCGCGTAAGAATTTTATAAAACGTCCGAGTGTTGCCAATATTGACCAGGTAATAATCGTTTCGGCATTGAAACAGCCCGATTTGGATTTGCATCAGTTGAATCGTTACATTGCGCTTGCAAAATACTTTCAAATCCCGGCGGTTCTCTGTTTTAATAAAGAAGATTTAAAATGGGATAAGCATTTGAAAGATAAAATCAAAAAGATTTACGAGCCGCTCGGGTATAAAATAGCCTACACTTCGGCAACCGAACATAAAGGCATAAAGGCATTTGAAAAAGTTTTGGAGGGCAAAACGAGCGTTCTTTGCGGAAATTCGGGCGTCGGAAAGTCCAGTTTGATTAACGCGATAAATCCTGATTTGCATCTGAAAACAAAAAGTGTCAGTGAAAAAACTCAACGCGGAACACATACAACCCGCCATTCCGAAATTATTAATATTAACGAAAATTCAAGAATTGTAGACACTCCGGGATTCAGCAACGTTCGCTTTGATTTTATTTTGCCTGCGGATGTGGATTTGCTGTTTGAGGATATTGCAAAATTTCGTGACGGGTGCAAGTACTCGGATTGCCTACACATAAACGAAGACGGATGTAATGTCCTTGAAAATATTGACAAAATTGACGAAACCCGTTACGAAAGTTATCTTACTTTTATTGACGAAGCAAAAGATTACAAAGAAAAAGTTAAATTTGAGGGAAGAAAAGAAGAACATTCCAAAAAAGTTGTTCATAACAAAATGATTGCAAAAATCAGTGAAAGAAAGCGGCAAAGTGCACGTAATACGCTTAAACAAAATTTATATAAAGATATAATAGATTCTGATAATGATATATAATTCTCGCAGTCATTCTGAGGCTTTATGATGAGATTCTTCGCTATACTCAGAATGACAAAATACAAAAGCCGAAGAATCTCGGTTTTAAAATAAGGTAAAAGACAATGAAGATAAATGATTACATACAATTAGTAGATAAAAAGCTCGACGAATTTATGCCTATTCAGTATCCGGAAGATATTTTTAAGGCAATGAAATATACGGTTACACTTCCTGGAAAAAGGCTTCGTCCGGTGATGTGCCTTGAAGCTTGCAGAGTTTTGGGCGGAAATATTGAAGATGCTGTTCCTACGGCTTGTGCAATAGAAATGCTTCACGCACAAACCCTGATTCACGATGATTTACCTTGTATGGATAATGACGATTTTCGCCGCGGAAAACCTACAAATCATAAGGTTTTTGGCGAAGCAAATGCAGTGCTTGCAGGTGATGCGCTTTTGTCTTTTGCACCGCAGGTTATTGTAAAAAATTCTAAAAAACTCGGCAGTGATAAACTTATAAAAATTCTGGAAGAATATTTTCAAGCGGCAGGAGCCTATGGAGTTATTGCAGGTCAGGTTGTGGATATAGAAAGCGAAGCGTCAAAACCTCAAAATCCCGCAGAAACTCTTGATTATATTCATACTCACAAAACGGCTGATTTGTTTAAGCTTTCTCTTCGAACAGGCGCTATTATTGCTGATGCAACGGCAGAACAAATAGATGCAATCACCGAATTCGCTCAAACTCTCGGTGTGGCTTTTCAGATTGCTGATGATATTCTTGACGAGATTTCTACGTTTGAAGAAATGGGCAAGACTCTCGGCAAAGATAAAAATGCAGGAAAACTTACTTATACTTCACTTTACGGGCTTGAAGAATCCAAATGTAAACTGGCTTGCCTTTTAGAAGAATGTTATGGTATTATGAAAAAGTTCAATACAGAATCAGAAGTTTTCGATGAGATAATTTCAGGAATTAAAAAGAGAGTAGGGATTTAAATGATAAGTTTCGCAAATAACGGATATGAGGTACTCGCGGCAGGCTTGCTTTCTGCATTCACCGCACAGGTAATTAAATTTATAATTTTTACCATCCAGACGCGAAAGATTAACTTTAAAATATTCACCACAACAGGAGGAATGCCAAGTTCTCACTCTGCAGGAGTTATGGGGATTTCTACTGCTGTAGGTCTTATCGGAGGATTTGATTCGTTAATTTTTGCAGTTGCGCTCGGCTATGCACTTGTTACAATGTATGATGCTGCGGGTGTCAGACGTGCTGCAGGTAAAACCGCTGCCTGCTTAAACAGAATGATGGACGATTTTTACAAACATGACGTGCAGGCTATCGGCGGAAAATTAAAAGAACTTCTGGGGCATACACCTTTTGAAGTAATTATGGGTGCGATTTACGGAATTGTTTTTACGATTCTGTTCCACCATATTATTGCAGGATAAGAAAAATGCTTGCCTTTTAATATTATTCATGTAATAATATTATTGCTAAGGGTTTATAGATTGAAATCTATATCAGGCATTGACCCTTTTTTGGAAAGAAAGAGATACTCCGACGGATGGGTGTTGAAGAATTTAATTACAAGTATATAAAAGAAAAAGCAAGCGCGGGAAGTTGGCGCAGAGGCTATGAATATCACATTAAGGATATGGTTTTTGATAATTATCCCGAGAAAAACTTTTACATGGGAAAAGTTAAAGGGAATTTTCAAGACCATTACAATACAGACTTGATTTTCAAAAAAAATAAAGTCGAAGCAAGATGTAATTGTCCTTTGAAAGAAGAATGGTGCAAGCACGCTGTTGCAGTTGCGTTAAAAGCCATTGACGAACATGCTTACGAAGATTGGCTGGAAACAAAATTCGGTATGGAATTTGATTTTCCTGATGAAAATACGGCATTGACCGAAGCTCCTAAAGGTAATTATATTTTCCACTTTAATCCTAAGCGTAAGGCGAATTTTTTCTCTATTCTCGTTATGTCGCGTGAGACAGGCAAAGTCGTCAGACAAATTGAAAATATTTTGAGAGCCTTAATTGAAGCGCAGAAGCAGGATCCTAATTTTGAACTTAATAATTCTCAAAAAGTTGAAGTTGCAATATTCCAACAGCTTTTGACAATTTCCCGTCAGGACAAAAAAGCAGGCTGGTACGATATTCCTATTACTAAGTTCGGTCCTATGTTTACTCTCTTGTCTCATGCAGATGAAGTTCTTGATGAAAAAACAAAACAAAGACTTAAATTTACCGATGAAGAGTGGAAACTGGTTCTTAACGTAAATATTTCGCAAGGGGCAACAATACTATTGTCTCTTGAATGGAAAAGACCCGATAAAGACGATGTTTATCCGTTGGAGGAAGTTCGCTATTTCTCCCGTCATTTAAAATGGGGCAGATATAAAAATATAATCTTCCCGACAAATATCGCAATGCAGTCAATTCCTCAAAATCTTTTGAAATCGTCATTTACTGACTTGAAAGACTCTGATGGCGGCAAGTTTATTTATGAAGAACTTCCGAAATTAAGAGAGATTATGGAAGTCAATATTGACGAAAATATCTCAAAATTAATGCTTGAAGAACGCCCTCCGCTCAATATTGTTACAATGGGGATTGACTACGACCAGTCTTTGAAAGCCGAATTGGAATTTGAATACGACGGCGTTGTAGTGCCTTATTCCAAAACAAATGAAAAAGCGCCTTATATTACGGTTAAAAAGCCGGGTGAAGATTTTGTCTATTGGGTTAAACGCAACTACAAGCACGAACATGAGGCGTATAATATGCTTCTGGCATGCAGATTTGTTCCTATGCAAACCAATAACCTTGCTTTGGAAAAAGAAAACGCCATTGATTTTTATAACTATTATATAAATCAAGCAGGTGAAGGTTGGAAGTTTGTGGAAAAAGATGACATGAATTTCTTTAAACTTATGCCTGAACCGTTTAAAATGTGCGCAAAAATTGACTTCTCCGAAGAATCACACGATAGTTTTGAAATCCAGTTGTACGGTCGTGCGGGTGAAGAAATTATTAACTTTGACGATATTTACGATACGATCCAAAGCGGCGAAAAGTACAGTCGTATCAGAAGTTTGGGATTTGTAGAATTCCCTGCGCAGAATATCTACGCAATGATGCGAACATTTAACTCGTTTGATGTTTACAGAAACGATGAAAATAAATTTACCGTAAAAACCTACCGCGCAGGTTTAATCAGTGAACTCAAAAACCTGGATGTAGAACTCGTTTTGAGTGAACGTTTTGAAAAATTCTGGGAGCAAATGTCCACATTCTCAACTCATGACGGACTTGAACTTCCGAAAAATGCAACAGCCGAATTCAGAGAATATCAGTTGAAAGGCTTTGGATGGCTGTGGTTTATGTATAAATACGGTCTTAACGGAATTCTTGCCGATGACATGGGGCTTGGTAAAACCTTACAGGCTTTGACAGTCTTGCAAAAAGCAAAAGAAAATGACGGTCCTGCGCCTTGTCTGGTTATTTGCCCTACGACAGTCGTGTTCAACTGGGAATCAGAAATCCAGAAATTTGCACCGGAACTCAGTTGCCTGAAACTTTCGGGAGCGGACAGAAAAGCTTTGTTCAAAGAAATTCCGAATCATGATGTTATTATTACGAGTTATGCCTTGATTCGTCGTGATATCAAGCATTTCAAAGATATTAATTTCAGATATATAATTCTGGATGAATCTCAGAATATTAAAAATGCGATGTCGCAAACCGCACAAGCCGTAAAACAACTTCAATCTACGCATAAACTTGCGCTTTCGGGTACTCCGATTGAAAATAAACTTGAAGAATTGTGGTCGGTATTTGATTTCTTAATGCCGGGATTCCTTCTGAGTGTTGCTGAATTCAACTCTCGTTACGTAAATCCTATTATGGAACGCGGAGATAAAACTGTTGAAAAACGTCTTAAACTTCAGATTTATCCGTTTATCTTACGTCGTATGAAACGCGATGTTGCAAAAGATTTGCCTGATAAGGTCGAAAACATTGCATACTGTGAACTTACTGATGAACAAAAAGACTTTTACTTACAGGTTCTTGACAGCACAAAAGAAGAACTCTTCAAGAGTATTGAACAAAACGGACTTGAAAAAAGCAGACTTTCGATTTTCTCGGCACTTCTCCGATTGCGCCAAATTTGCTGTCACCCGAGACTTTACGACAAAGAAAACGTCAAACACGTTATGTCTTCGGGTAAATTTGAAAAACTTAAAGCAATGCTTGAAGAAATTATTTCAGAAGGTCACAGAGTTCTTCTGTTCAGCCAATTTGTCAACATGCTTGATATCGTAAAAGGCTGGCTGGAACGCGAAGGTATTGAATACGAATATCTTACGGGTAAAACCAAAGACCGTCAGGCAGCGGTTGAACACTTTAATAACAGTAAGATTCCGATTTTCTTAATAAGTTTGAAAGCGGGTGGTACAGGCTTGAACCTGACTGGCGCAGACTATGTAATTCATTACGACCCTTGGTGGAACCCTGCGGTTGAAGATCAGGCAACAGACCGTGCATATCGTATCGGTCAAACTAAAAAGGTATTTGTATACAGACTTATTACGAAAAATACTGTTGAAGAAAAAATTCAAAAACTTAAAACCGTTAAACGCAACCTTGTTGACAGCGTAATTTCGGTTGACAGAAATATTGTGAAATCACTTACAATGGATGATATTAGAGAAATATTCTCGGCAGATTAATCCCTGTCGGCACTCAGTTTTGACTTCTGTGCAAGCCATTACCATGGATAGTCGTCTTTAATTTCCCAGCCGTCGTATTGTATCAGCCTTGCGCAAAAAGAGTTCGCAACAGCATTCTTTTTACAACCATAGCGCGGATGAGAGAACAGGTGTTCGCGAGTTCCCTCCCATTCAAATGTATATGGTTCAACTGTATATTTGCCTTCGGCAGTATTGTCTTTACGAAAGTTAAATGAAAATGTATCCTTTCCATTATGAAGTTTTTTATTAAAAAGTTTGTGACCGTCGGGGTAAAAATTTATATCCAATCCATTGCTGTTTGCATCAAATCTCATAGCAGAGCCATCTGTAAAAAATACAGTGTTATATGTTCGTATATTCCCTGTCAAATTTCCATCATTATCCATCTCATCCGTGTCAATAGTGCCTGTTTTAGAAACAGTTTTCAAATATTTTGCAAGATATTTGTTGTAAAAATCCAGCCCGTTTTGTTGACCATTTTCTCCAATATTCCAATATTGAGCAGGTCCGTTTTCAACTTCAGAAAGTTTAATTGCCTGATTAATATTTGTATAAAATTTCTGTAACCTAGTGACTACGACCTTTTTTTGATGCTTTTCGATAAGTGTAGGCAATGTCATAGCCGCGACAACTCCGATAATGCCTAATGTTATCAATACCTCAGCCAACGTAAACGCTTTTTTCATGAATTTTTCCTCATTAAGATTTAATGCAAAATAATATCTAAATTTATATAAAGTTCAATATTTTTATTTAATATTATAATCTATTGAGTAAAAGATGTCAATATTTATTGAAAATTATATAATTATAACTATGAGCGTCAGGGAAGATTTAAAAATATTACTTGTCAAAGAACAGATGACATTGACTGAACTTGCGCGAGAGGCGTCGACGATTTCGGGTAAAAATGTTACAGTTCACAGTCTTTCGCAAAAGTTAGTAAACAGTTCCATGAAATATGATGAATTAAAGTTTCTGGCGGGGATTTTAGGCTACCGTATAAAGTTTGAAAAGGTTGATAATGAGATATAAAAAAACTGTAAGGTAAATTCCTTACAGTTTTTTCTTTAGTAAATAACTTGAGGTCTTTGCGGTTGTGGTAACGGCGGAAGTTCTCCGAGTTCTCTCAATCTGTTTTCGACAGCCATAACCGCAGCCTGAGCGCGTCTATCTGTGTGTAAAACGGTCGTTACATGGACTCTTTGCCCGTTGATTTCCTGAAATCCGCCTGCATTTTTCAAATAGTTATCATAAATTTCTTTGAGCATTTTTGTTTCGCCTTCAAAAGCTTCAGGAGCTTTACATTGTTGGCATTTTGCTGTCTGCGGAGTCGCAATACCTTGCGCCTGTGCGGCATATCCGTATGATTGAATCGGTGACATTGACATATAAACTACCTCCTATTTTATTTTTAATAAAACAGAAGCAGTTAAATAATTGCGGAATATCAGTATTGTATTAAGAAAATTTACAATGAATAATCGACATTGATTTCCCACCGGACAAAGTCCGGTTCTATATGCTACCAATCTTTGTGTAACTTTGTAGTTTACCGTTTTTGCGACGGCTGGGAAATTTATTTTTGATTACCAAGGGTAATCGTCTTTTATTTCCCATCCGTCGTATTGTATCAACTTTGCACAAAATGGGGTGTCGCGCCTGTTGTCTTTTCTACACCCGTATCGAGGATGAGAAAATAAGTTTTCTCTTGTCCCATCCCATTGGAAACTATATGGTTCAACAGTATATTTGCCTCCGGATGTATTTGCTTTACGAAAGTTAAATGAGAAAACGTTTCTTCTGCTGTTAATGTTTTTGTTGAATAGTTTGTGTCCATCCGGATAAAATGATATATCAAATCCTGATGAGTTTGCATCATACTTCATAGCTGATCCATCTGCAAAAAATACCGTGTTAAATGTTCGAATATCTCCTGTTGATTCTCCATTATTATCCATTATTTCAGTGTCAATAGTACCTTTTTTGGAAACGGTTTTCAGATATTTGGCAAGATATTTGTTATAAGCATCAAGAGCTGTCTGTTGACCATTCTCCCCAATCTCCCAGTATTGAGCGGGACCATTTTCAACTTCAGAAAGTTTAATTGCCTGATTAATATTTGTATAAAATTTCTGTAACCGAGTGACTACGACCTTTTTTTGATGTTTTTCAATCAGTGTCGGCAAAGTCATTGCTGCCACGATTCCAATAATGCCTAAAGTAATTAAAACTTCCGCTAATGTAAAACCATGCGCTCGATATAACCCCAAAAAATCATTTTTTATCAAAAACGATTCAAAATGTTTCGCGCCTCTTCTAATTCTCTTGCTAAGTGGATCAGCAAAGGTTTTTCCAGTGTGGAAAGCAGCTACGCTTCCCCCCCCCCTCGACTTTTATTAAAGCTATAACAATAGTTTTCTTGGTGTCCTCCATTCTAATTCTCAAACTTATTTTAACATATTTTGCGGAGGTTTACAAGTTGGCTAATAGTTATTTAATTTTTGATCGACAAAAGCGTTGCGTTGGTTTGCCATAAGTTTTCCACGAATGATGTGGTAAGCCACAACCCCTGCTGCAGCAAGTCCTGCAGTTATTTTAGTACTTTTGCTGATACTTGCGATAGGGTTTTTGAATACAGCTTTCAAAGAATTACCTTTTTTGAAACCTTTAGGCAAGGCTCCGAAAAGCCATCCGCCAAGCATTACGCCTACTGCCGACATTGTCCCGTATACGGCGCCTTTGGCTGTGCCTTTGGTAATTTCTTCGGTCGCGGTGAAAAATTTGGCAATAGAAGCAAGTCCGTTTTTAAATTTATTCTTCTGTTTCGGTTGTTCGGTTTTAAATTCATCAGACTTCGCATTTTCTAAAATAGCAAGCATTTCAGGGTTGTTTTTAGCCTGATTTTTGAGTTTTTGCATATTTTCATCAGAAATGTTGTATCCCGAAAAATTAATATTTGGATTTAAACCTACTGCCATAGATACTCCTGTATTTTTATTTGGTACTTATATCAAAGTTTAGAACGGAAGCGAGTAGTCCTATGTCATGCTGAACTTGTTTCAGCATCTCCTTAATATAGAGACCCTGAAACGAGTTCAGAGTGACAAGTTCTAGGTTGTTGAGTGTAAACTTGAGTATAAATACATTTTATTCATTAACATTAAAACGCATAAATAAAAATTTTTGTTGAAATATCGTAAAATTCTTTACAAAAATTAATTGAACAGGTTAAGCTGTGGCACCGCGAGTTCGGTTTCTGAGGATTTTTTACGAGTAGCAAGGTTGTTAGAAAAATCTTTCTGCATTTTGTTCATCAAATCCTGAGAGCGTTTAATAACGGCATTAGGTAATCCTGCCATTTTCGCAACCTGAATACCATAACTTTTGCTTGCTCCGCCTTGAACAATTTTACGCAAAAATTCGATTTCACCGTTTTCTTCAGAAATTGTAATCCTGTAGTTTTTAATTTGAGGATAGGTATTTGTCATTACGTTAAGTTCGTGGTAGTGGGTTGCGAAGATTGTTCTTGCCTTAATCTTTGCTGTAATATATTCTGCCACAGACCAGGCTATTGCCACACCGTCATAAGTGCTGGTTCCTCGTCCGATTTCGTCAAGTAAAATGAGGCTTCGGTCGGTTGCAGAATTCAGGATGTAAGATGTTTCAATCATTTCCACCATAAATGTAGACTGACCGAGGGTTAAATCATCCGATGCCCCGACACGAGTGAATATTTTGTCGATAACCCCGAGTTTTACGTAATCAGCAGGAACCCAGGAGCCGATTTGTGCGAGAAGTGCGATTAAGGCATTCTGGCGCATGTATGTGGACTTACCCGCCATGTTAGGACCTGTAAGTATCATGAACTGAGTAGCGTCTGTTGTGTTACAGGTTAAATCCAAATCGTTTGCAACATATTCGCCGAGCGGAAGAATTTTTTCCAAAACAGGATGGCGTCCGTTTCTTACAATAAATTCATCCGATTCATCAATTTCAGGGCAGCAATAATTATTTTCTACAGCTACTTCCGCTAAAGATGAAAGTACGTCAGCTGTTGCGATGCATTCTGCAATTTCTCTGATTTTTGTTACAAATTCTTTTGAATATTCTCTGAAATCACAGAAAAGTTTGTATTCAAGTTCTGTCGATTTGAATTTTGCGGAAAGTACATCGTCTTCATGTTTTTTGAGTTCGTCAGTAATAAAGCGTTCTCCGTTTGTCAGGGTTTGTTTTCTGATGTATTCCGGTGGAACCATGCCTAAATTCGAATTACTTACTTCAATAAAATAGCCGAAGACTTTATTGTAATTAACCCTTAAATTTTTAATACCTGTTTTTTCTCGTTCTGATTCTTCAAATTCTTTGAGCCAGTTTTCTCCGCCTGTCAAAAGGTCTTTAAAATAATCAAGTTCTCCGTTGACTCCAGGTTTGATTATTCCGCCTTCTTTAATTACCATAGGCGGATTTTCCGCGAGAGTTCGCTCGATTAATTGTGCATAATCATTGATTTCTTCAATATAATCGTTAATTTTTTCAAGCGGATTGTTGTCAAGATGATTTGAACATTCCAACAATTCAGGTAACGCAAACAGCGATTCTTTCAAACTCAAAAAGTCTCGAGGATTAGCAGAACCGTTGCTTATTCTTGTCGAAAGTCTTTGTATGTCATACATTTTTTCCAACAAGTCTACAACAGCTTTTCTCAAATCGGTTTTTTCTACAAATTCCGAAATAGAATCCTGTCTTGATATTATGGAGTTTACGTCTTTTAATGGCTGGCAAATCCAGTTTTTCAAAAGTCTTGCACCCATATTGGTTTTTGTTTTGTCAATTGACCATAAAAGTGAACCGTATTTATTTTTTTCTCTTAAAGTTTCAACGAGTTCAAGATTACGGCGTGTGCTTCCGTCCATAATCATATATTCGGAAAGTTCGTAAGTTTCGATTCTTTCAAATTTCGGAATGTTGTTTTTCAAAGTTTCCCAAACATAAGCCAGAAGAGCGCCCGAGGCTCTAAAACCAAGTTTATATTTTGAAAAACCGAAGCTTTCAAGACTTTGCGTTTCAAAAACGGCTTTCAAATTATTCTGTGCAAAATTCAAGTCAAAGACATTTGCAGGAATTTTAGAACAGTTATAAAGTTTTTGAATATTTTCCGGCAAATTAATTTTTTCTTCAGGAACAATCTGAAAAGGCAAGACTTTTTGTGCAACTGACGGTGCAATAATTTCAGCAGGGCTGATTCTTGTAAGTTCAGCCATAATCAAGTTCAAAGGTGCCTGAGTGGTTTTAAATTCACCTGTTGATATATCTGCGTATGCAAATCCGTACAAGTCGCTTTTTTCATCCTTAAACATTGCGCAGATGTAATTGTTGGAATTTTGTTTTAAAAAGTCGCTTTCCGTGATGGTTCCTGCTGTAATAACTCTTGTGACGCCTCGTTTTACAAGACCTTTTGCAAATTTCGGGTCTTCCAACTGGTCACAAATTGCGACTTTAATATTTTTTTGAACGAGTTTTTCAATATAACCCGTAACGGCTTTTGCGGGAATCCCTGCAAGCGGTATTCTTCCGTATTCGGCACCGGCTTCGCGTCCCGTGAGAGTAAGTTCAAGTTCTTTTGAAAGAAGAACCGCGTCTTCAAAAAATGTTTCGTAAAAATCTCCGAGACGGTATAATAAAACCGCGTCAGGATTTTGTCGCTTATTTTCAAGATATTGCTGCATGACGGGTGTCAATTTTTCAATATCTATGTCTTTTGTGTGAATGTTATTGATTTCCGATTTTGTCATAATATAATAAGATTATAGCATGAAAAGAGGTTGTCAATATGGGATGCTTGAAAAATTTAATAAGAGCAGTAATAATTGCACTTGCAATCATCGGATTTCTTTCACTTGGCGGAAAGGAATGGGTTATGAAGATTGTTACACAATGGATGAATCCTTCACAGGAAGTTATGCTTGAGCGAGCAAAAAAAGTCGGAGATTTTTCTGCGATAAACGAAGAATTTGAACTTGAGCGCGCAACGGGCATGTTCGGTTATAACGGAGTTGTTGCCGAACATAAAGCTTCGGGTCAGAAGTTGATTGTTGTGGATTCTAATAAAAAGCCGCTTTTAACAAAGTCTGATATTCAATCCGAAGATATTGAAGAAAAGTTAAAAAATGTCATGTCAAAAGTAAAATATCAAGCGCTTTCTGTTGACGAACTCCACGTAACAAAACGCGGAAGCATGTCATCTTATGGCAAGACTGTACCTTACGTAAAATTTAATGCAAAAATCAGCAAGTTGCCAATCGGAGATGTTTCGGGTATAATATCCGTAGCGGAAACAAAAGACGGCGAAAGCAGACTTTTGATATCTGCAAATGAAAAATCGAAATATTCACAGCTAATTGCAGAAGAGTTTTTTAAAAAAGTAAAATAAATAATCGCATTTGGTTGGCGAATTAAAAATCAAATAAAACCAGGTTGAAGTGGCACTCTGCCGGAAGAAAACGATTAAAAATCGTTTTCTGAGAGGGTTGACCTTGAGTCAACTTCCGCCACGAAGACAAAACAAAATTTTTGAAAATTAAATAAAAAACCATGTCGAAGTGGCACTCTGCCGGAAGAAAACGATTAAAAATCGTTTTCTGAGAGGGTTGACCTTGAGTCAACTTCCGCCACGAAGACAAAACAAAATTTTTGAAAATTAAATAAAAAACCATGTCGAAGTGGCGGAATTGGTAGACGCGCATGATTCAGGTTCATGTGGTTAACGCCTTGTGGGTTCGAGTCCCATCTTCGACAAATAAACAGCCTCCTATAAGGGGGCTGTTTATTTGTAATTTATATGAGGATGAAACGTATTGTAAGTATCTTATTCTCGTGTTAAAATTTGTCTAAAAGAAATTTTTAAAGGAATCTATTATGCAAGAACAACCTAAAGTAATTCAATATCAAACATCGGGTACCTGCTGTCAGTTAATGCAGGTTGCAATTTCTGATAATAAAATTGTTGACGTCCAATTTTACGGCGGATGTAACGGTAATCTTCAGGGTATCAGAAGTCTAATAATTGGTATGAATATTGATGATGTTATCGAAAGACTTCAAGGTATTACTTGTGGACCCAAACCTACGAGTTGCCCTGACCAGCTTGCAAAATGTTTAATTGAATTTAAACAAAAAGTCGGAGTATAATTTATCTTTTGTAAAGAAGTTCTTCCTCAATATTATCTTGCTTATTGTTGTAATCATAATTTTTCAGATAATTAACTGCCTCTGATGGTGTTGAGGCAATGTAATAAAGGTTTTCGCAAAGTTTGTGGTTTGCAAATTTTTCCGAAATTATTACTTCAAAAAATTCGATTAATTTGTTATAAAATCCGTTTGTATTAAGAATGACTATAGGTTTGTTATTGTATCCGAGTTGTTTTTGCACAATCATCTCAGAAAGTTCTTCCAACGTACCGAATCCTCCGGGAAGTGCGACAATTCCGTCGGATAATTCATCCATTTTTGCTTTTCTTGTTCGCATACAAGGCGTAATTGTGAGTTCAACGCAGGATTCGGTGGAAACTCCCATATTATGAAGTTTTTCAGGCATAACGCCAAAAACTTTTCCTCCGTTTTCGTTGACCTTTGAGGCACACGCCCACATTAGCCCTAGTGAACTTCCTCCGTAAACCATATTAAATCCCGATTTTGCAAGAAGTTCTCCAAGTTCTTCCGCAATCGGGTAATAGCTTTTATCAAGATAATTGCAGGATGATGCAAATACGCAAATATTTTTAGTCAACGAAGTACCCTCCGATTCTGTAGTAGTAAGAACAACTTATTCCGCTGCCTTCAGGTGAGCAATCCTGACGCATTTCATCGAGCGTTTTTGCCTGTCCGAAAGCTTCGACACGGTCTTTATAAATTTTTGCGCCGTAAATGTCTTTGCCCCATGTATTTGGAAGAAGCATGCCGTTTATGTCAAACATCATCATAAACATCGGTTCTTCGCCTTCATCAATATCTTTTATACCTACAATCATTTTATTGTCCGTATAATAGATATCACTGAAGTAGTACAAATCGGATTTTTTTACACGTTTTTTGTTTAAATATCGTGGATGGTAGTGTTTTGGAAACTTATCTTCCTTTAATCTGAAATAAGGTTTTATCAGATTAATGATAATATGTTCGCGTTCTTCTTCTGTTTTAGCACGTTTGAAACTTTTTAAAATATCTGACTGTTCTTGTTTTGAAATTACGTCTTTCATGTACGAAATTCGATTGTAGCAATCTTTCCAACGCGTAATAAACTGAGCCTGAACGGTGGATTGGATTGATGTCGGCACAAGAAGCAATGTAATCGCAAATATTGTTATTAGTGTAATTGAATATTCAAGTTTCCAGAAGTGTTTATTTTTCATATTGTATTATGCCATGTCCATTATTTTCTTTTCCTGCATAAGTTTGTCGTAAATCCATTCGGGAACAAAGTTTTTACCGAGGATAATCTGACCGTTCATAATATTAGGAGCGTGGAAATCCGAGCCGCCTGTTACTATAAGTCCGAGTTCTTCTGCCATTGATGAGAAATATTCAACACAGGCAGGAGAATGTTTTCTGTGGTAAGCTTCGATTCCGCGGAGTCCGTGTGTCATAAGATCTTTAATAAGAGTTTCTGCGATATCCAAATCATGCGGGTGGGCTATAACAGGAATTCCGCCTGCATCATATATAATTTCAACAGCATCCTGAGGCGTTACGGTTTTTCTCGCCACATAAACAGGAGAATCGTCGTGAATATATTTTGCATAAGCATCAATGACGCTGTTCGTTCCGCCTGCATTTGTAATTGCTTTTGCAATATGCGGACGACCGATACTTCCGCCTTCTGCTACCTGTTTGATTATATCTTCAAAATTAATCTTAATTCCTTCTTTTTTTGCAAGAAGTGTAATGATTTCTTTTGTTTGTTTTACACGAGCCTGTTGCTGAACTTTTAAAAGGTTTTGGAAATCACTGTTTGTCGTATCCATCATGTATCCCAGAATGTGGATTTCATAGTTTTTATAAAGTGTATTAATTTCTACGCCCTGAATAATTTCCAGTTTATCTTCATTCCCTTGTTTTTTCAGATAATCGGTTGCAACTTCCCACGAAAGTACGTTATCGTGGTCGGTAAGCGCGATTACACCAAGCCCGACATCAATGGCTGTATCAACTATTTTTTCGGGTGAAAACACACCGTCAGAGTAATAGGTGTGAATGTGCAAATCCGTTTTCATTGACTTTCTTCCTCTTCTTTATTATTTCTACTACAAAAAATCCTTTTAATAGCAACAGCATAACCCGTTTCTGTTTCAATTTCGACTTCAACAGCATTAAGCTGAACGGTGTCACTGTCTGCTACGTCGTAACGTTCGGGAATAGATGTCAAAAAACGGCTGAGAGATGTCTTGTAATCCATCCCTATAACTCCGTCTGATGAACCGCAAAATCCTGCGTCCGTAATGTATCCCATATTGTTAATAATACTTTCATCGGCGGTTTGAACGTGAGTATGAGTGCCAAAAAATGCACTTGCTCCCAATTCTGAACAAAACCTTCCGAAGCAAATCTTTTCTGCCGTTGCTTCTGCGTGAAAATCTATCACAACAATCGGCGTAATTTCTTTTATTTTTTGAATTTCATCTCTTACCATTTCCCACTGGGAATCAACAAGGTTCATAAACACGCGACCGAGGACGCTTATAACCCCGATTTTAATGCCGTTTTTTTCAAAAATACGGCTACCGACACCATGAGAGCCTTTAGGGTAATTTATAGGACGCAGAAGTTTATCTGCATTTTCGATGTAGTTAAAAATTTCTCTCTTATCCCAAATATGGTTACCGGAAGTCATGCAGTCAACGCCATAATCTGAGATATCATTATAATTCTTTTCCGTGAGACCGAATCCGTGAGATGCGTTTTCGACATTGGCAATGACAAAATCATATTCGGAGACTTTTTCTGCAAGAAAATCTCTAAGGACAAACCTTCCAGGTTTTCCTACCAAATCTCCGAAAAATAAAATTTTTATTGTTTTTTTGTCATCACCCATTTTTGTTCCTTTAGCTATAAGATTATTCGGGTCGGGGCAAAAGCGTGGTTTTGCCCCATCTTACGGGCAGGGTTCACGTTGCTCACGCGGCGCCCTACCGAAAATCCTTATTTTGCAATTTCTGTTGTTCTGAATTCTCTAACTACAGTTACTCTGATTTGACCAGGGTAATCGAGTTCGTCTTCAATACGTTTTGCAACATCTCTTGCTAATCTTTGAGAAGCCAAATCATCGAACATTTCTGCCTGAACAATGATTCTTACTTCACGACCTGCTTGTACTGCAAAAGATTGTTTAATACCGTTGAAGCTGTTAACGATTTCTTCAATTTTTTGAAGACGTTTGATATAAATTTCCAAAGTGTCGCGTCTTGCTCCCGGGCGACCTGCAGAGATTGCGTCTGCGACTTTAACCAGAACCGCTTCGATTGTATTAGCTACAACGTCGTCATGGTGGGCTTCAATTGCGTGGATAACTTCAGGTTTTTCGCCGTAGCGGCTTGCAAGTTCAACACCGAGTTGAATATGAGTACCTTCCTGAGTTTGGTCAACGGCTTTTCCTATATCGTGAAGAAGTCCGGCACGTTTTGCAACTGCAACGTTTGCACCGAGTTCGGCTGCGAGCATTCCAGCAATATGTCCTACTTCAAGCGAGTGTTTTAGTACATTTTGTCCGTAACTTGTTCTGTAATATAGACGTCCGAGGGTTTTGATTAACTCTTTATTCAATCCCATAACGCCCATATCAAGAGCAGCATTTTCACCTTCGTTCCAAATTTTCTTTTCAATTTCTTCGTTGGCTTTTTCTACCATTTCTTCTATACGGACAGGGTGAATACGACCGTCAACGATTAATTTTTCGAGTGCAAGTTTTGCAACTTCACGACGAACGGGATCAAAGCTTGATAATACAACGGCTTCCGGAGTATCATCAATGATTAAATCTACACCTGTAAGTGTTTCGAGGGCGCGAATATTTCTTCCTTCTCTACCGATGATTCTTCCTTTCATCTCGTCATTAGGCAAGCCTACAACCGAAACGGTTGTTTCTACAACCTGTTCTATCATACATCTTTGCATTGTTGTAGAGAGAATTTCTTTTGACTTTTCGAGAGAAATCTCTTTGATTTTGGCTTCATTTTCACGAATTAGGGTCATTTGTTCCTGAGCCAAATCGTGTTTTAATTGTTCAAGAAGCATGTTTTTAGCTTCTTCTGCTGTCATACCTGCAATTCTTTCAAGTTCTGCAGTTTGTTTTTGAACGATTTCTGCGAGATAATCTTCTTTTTCCAGAAGTTCGTCTATTTTTCTTTGCGCCTGAATATCTTTTTCGGTATATTCTTGAATTTTATCTTCAAGCATGTCCTCACGTTTAGTGAGTTTAGCTTCTAGTCTTGATAATTCTTGTCTTCTTTCTCTTTCTTCTTCGTTTAATTTTTCTCTGTCATCCTGAAGTTCTTCGATAGCTTTAATTTTAGCTTCTTTAAAGAGAATTTTTTCTTTTTCGTTAAGAGCTTCTTTATCTTTTTGGATGCTTTGAACAACGCTCTTCATCTTGTTTTGCTGGATAATCAGCACGGCGATTAAAGCTATTACCGCAATAACCGCAGGAATCCATAAATATTCCATTAAGTCTATACCTTATCCTTTTCTATTTTTTATATAATACATGCAATTCCCGATACATATATCCTATCGGGTTGAAACCTGCTATTTAATTGAAAGTTGCATCATTGCATATATTTCCAAAAAATATTTACTACTACATCTGTTTATATAGTATCATGACATGCCGATTTTGTATAGTAGGGAATTTAGGTACATATATAGCAAAATCCACTAAACCTTTATAATTGTTAATTTCACTTAACAATCGCTATTTTTATCTTTAGAATTTTTATATACATTTTGAATTAATTTAGCGAAATCAGATAAAGAATCATCTCTATTTTCAGAGATTTCTTTGCTAAAATCTTTTACTTCTTCATTAAAATGCTCTGCATATTTTTTCTTAAAATCATTTGATTCATAAGTTTCACGAATGATAAAAAAATCATTGATAATATTCTCTAAAAGCTTTTTTATTTCTTTTTTATTATTAGCTATGTACTTATCTTCTTCAAAAGATAAACTACCTTCTGGCAATCTGTCTAAAATAAAATATTTTGTAACTGCATCAATAAAATTTTCTTTTTGGCTTAATGTTTCTGTATTATACACTATACCATAAATTTGAAATACATTACGATAAAATTCTTCACACTTATCTAACTCTGCAATTATATTTACTAAATCTCGACCACATATTTTATGCAGCCCTCGCTTTATCTCGATTATATCGTGTATATTTTGCATCTCTGATTTGTCTCCAGGTAATTTTGGTTCCTTGTATGTTTTGCAAAAGCCAAATAGTTGCATCAACAGAATTCATTTTAGCTTTGGTTGTATTATACCTGAAAACTACTTCATTTGCATAATTTTGTACATGCTTGTGAGAAATCTTAATATATGTACTTTCTGTTTGCTTAAGGCGTGACCATAAATTCTCCACTGTATTTGTATGAATATCTTTATTGTCCTTATTAACATAAATTTTGTCACTATGCACTACAACACCACGCTTATATATAGGTGGTAGTTTGTTATAACCTTGATAATCATCAGTATATACTGTTGAACCGAGTCTAACATATTTAAGAATACCAGCAATAACAGTATTTTCTGTTCTGTCTGGAATTACATTAATAACAGCATTCCCTCCCCGTTCTACAAATCCTTGAAGCAGTTTCTTACCTTGATTAGTTTTTTGCTTTGCTTCCCACCTTTTGTTACCATGCATATTTTTATGCAAACCACCAGCATAATATTCATCTCCCTCAACTTTTTTACTTAATTGTTGGTGATTTTCAAATCCCATAGCATTTCTTATTTTCTGTAACATATGCCATGCCGTCATATATGTGAATCCATATGTTCTTGTCAGAGCTTTTGCAGAAACACCACCTTTATTTATATTTAAACTTAAAATCACTTCAAACCATATAGTTAAATCTATTTTTGTTCCTTGAAATATTGTTCCTTTAAGGACATTGAATTCTTTGCCATTCTCTTTACATTTATACCATCCGTCTCTACATTTATATACTTTATAAGTTGGATAATCTGGGTGTACTGGCTCACCTCTCCAAATAAGTTCTTCTAAAAACCTTATACAGTCCTTATGCGTTTTGAGAACTTTTTTCATTTCATGTGGAGTTTTAAAATTTTTAGTTAATGCATCTGCTATATTCATATCTATACTTATATAAAGTTGATATGGGTAATAAAATTGCGTGTCTTTAAAAAATCTCTGGACTTTCTTCTCATCTGAATCGCTTAAAATCAATTTAGAATCGCAGCTCAAATCAGCAATCTTAATATTATATATATTTGTATTTTTTTGCTGATGAGCCAATTTACTTCTCCGTATCGTTACTTAAAACCCATAAAAAGAAGCAATAGAAAAACCCATCGCAACGATGGGTTTAAATCAAAAATTTTTTAATTAAATTTACTCACCCATCGTTCAAGCTGTAGCACCTTGCATTTCTGTAGGTTGCTGTGTGTTCATCGGGCTTGTCCCTCCCACAACTCTTTATGAGATTTTAGTTTAATTTTTATTCAATTTATATGTCTATTTTACACCTTGAGTCCAAAATCGTCAACTTTGTTGGTGTATGGGCATTATTTAGATTTCTTATTCATTAGACGGGAAGCCAGTTTTAGGGCATCATAATAGTTTTCTATTTCACTATCAGTAGTTGCAGTTTGCAAAATTTTCAGTGATTTTTGATATGCAGAGTGGTTTGCAGGAAAGGAATCAAATTGAACAGGTTTATAACTATCCATATCAGATAATTCAAAATCAAGAACTTCGGATAATTTCTTTAATGTTTTGTATGTTGGTTCATGAATTCCATTTTCTATTTTGGACAAATGTTTATCGTCAATATCCGCAAGTTCTGCAAGATATTGTTGTGTAAAACCTTTTGCTTTACGAAGTTCTTTAATTTTCTTACCTAGTTCATTTTCTGCGTTCATGACAACCTTCCTTTATACATCATCTGTTAAATTCACATATAGATACACCGCAATATTAACTAGATAACTTTAGTAACAATTTGTAAAACTCAACAACTTTTTATTTTTTTGTGTTAAGATGTTCGCAGAATAGAAATGTGTTCTATGAAGTTGAGAGGAATTAGAATATGAACAAAGCAGATATTCAAAGACGTACTGAAAAAGAATTAAGTAAGCACAATTTCCGACAATGGTTTATTAATGCTATAACTGTGGGAGAGTTCTTTTTCTTTGCTAGTTGTTTAATTACATGTTGGAACGGTGGAGATATCGGAGATATAACATTGGGTGTTTGCAATGGGATTATGGGTATTTTCTGTCATTTAGTAAAAGTTGAATCAAAAGCAAAATTAAAAGAAATAGTTCAATTAGAGTTAGATGATTGGAAAAGAGCTGAAGAAGCAGAATAAGGTGACAATGAATAAGAAATATTTATTTTTAACATTACTAATAACTTCGTTATGTTTGCCAGCTAATTCTGCACAACAATATATTCAAAAAGTGCATGAACAACAAAAGTTGCAAGCAGCACATAAAACTCAAGTAAATAAAGCTGCTAATACAAGTAAACCGAATAAAAAAGAACAAGAAGCTGTATATTACGGTACAATTCTTCCAGTTGTAAATGGTGATTGCGAAAAATATTACCAAGAAGCTCTTAAACAAATTGACGAAAATAATTTGTATGGAGCACAAACAAATTTAAGTAAGGCTCTGGAAATCAACCACGATTTTGTAAAAGCAATTAAAAAAAGAGGTTTTGTAAGAAACAGATTAGGTAATTACAATGGGGCAATTCAAGATTTTAACAATGCAATAACTTTGGATTCCAGTGATGGGGATTTATTTTATGGCAGAGGTTTTGCTAAATTAGCATTACAAAATTATTCTGATGCGGTAAATGACTTTGCTAAAGCTATAAAATTAAATCCAAATGATTTAGAAGCATATCATCAACGGGGATATGCATATTCATTGTGGGGAAAATCAACAGGAACCCAAATGCTCTTTGATAATGCAATCTGGAATTTTAATAAAGTTTTAAGCAGTAATCCTAACTATACAGAAGCAAGGTTATACAGAGGAATGGCATTATGCGAGCAAGGTAAAAAGGAAACGGGTTTAAAAGATATTCAAGAAGCAATGACTGAATATAAGAACTCAGGAGATAATGCAGCATATCAGAGAAGTGTACAAATTTATAATTGGATAAAACAAGATTACTAATATAGGAGAATTAATCATGGGGAATTTACTATTATTTACAACTATTTTAGCAATGTTTCTGAATTTCAGTAATGCTGCATTTGCACAAGATTATGATGCAACATCATACCTTCCAGAAATGTTAGAAGTTGAAAATCAAGAGCAGCCAAATAAATTCAAAAGAACTATAAATTACGTAAAAGAAGGTGGGCAAAAAATTAAGCAACAATATATAGAAACATATCATCAACAACAAATTCAAAATACAAGATATAATTCTTCAAATTACTCTAACAGTAATACGAGAAGAGACCTTGCAGATATAGTCAATGGCAGGAGATAGACGATAGCGAAAGTAAAATTTCTAAAAATAGGAAAGGTAAAAATGGATAAAAAGGTTACAAGTTTTATAGTATTATCTTTAATTTTTGTTAATACATTAAATGTATCTTATGCAACTGAAACAAATCAACAATACATACAAATCCATCATGCAAATCAAAAGTACTTACAAGAACAAAAACGAATCCAGGAAGAACGAGAAAAAGCTCAGAGAGAATATGAGCGTCAACAACAACTTGAAGAATTAAGAAGGAATCCGGTTCTTATGGAGCAAGATGGCAGGCACAAAAAATATAATGCAGGAAATTCAATTATATTCACATATGATGAAATGACCGACCAAGAATATGAAGAATTTCAACGACAAAATAGGTGGTGATGAATATGTCTGATATGAAAAAATGTCCTTTTTGTGGCGAAGAAATAAAAAATACTGCGATTAAATGCAAGTATTGCGGAGAATTTCTAGATGGTGGAGAAAATCAAATCAATCTTAGCGGTATAGGCAAGAATATTGGTGTTGGCTGTTTATGTGTAATTGGATTATTTATTGCTCTTGCAAGAGTTGGTTCTTTTTCGCATACTACAGATGCTACAAACAGTTATGAACAAAATTCGGATGCAGAATATATTAGTGAAAAAGTTACAGGAAAACATGAAGGCTTTGGTTCTTTGGCGGTAATGAGTGCAAATTATGGCGGTCAAATGTACAACTGTCTTGAGCGGGGTACAGGAGAATCTCTTGTAGAGCAAATAGAAACTTTTTTTGAAAATGTTTCTGAAACTCAAAAACCAGAGTTTTATTCAATGAGAGAGTATAATCCAAATTTAAAATTTACAGTTACAAATCCCCATTGGGCTGAAACCATCAATTTTATGCCGAATGCTTGTTTAGCAGATATAAAATTTCAAAATATTAAGAGTGACACTATTGTCGGTTATAAAGGTGACACTCCATATACTGTTGAAGACGTAGATTTCAGAGTATCTTATACTGTTTCTGAACAAAGCGGAAAATATAAAGCGAATATTTTTGATATATTTTGGAAACCAAATGCGGGTTATAGATAATCATACAACATAAAATTAAGGAGAAAATTATGAAGAAAATTTTATCAACAATGTTTATTAGTGCAGTTATGATATTCGGTTTCGCAAGTAAAGTTTTAGCTGAGAATTTTACTTACAAAGTGTATAATCCAAAATTAAATAAGGCATATACTGCCGTACTTGGCACTATCGGTCTAACTGATACTCAATATATCTGGGGTTTTTATGAACCTGACGGCAGAGCTCTATGTGTTATAAATCTCAATACTAACAAGAATAATCAAGGTTTAGTAGGCAGTCAATGTACTGATATCGGGGCATTTATGAGGTTTATGAATGGGGACCACAGTATTAATTTATCAGATAAAAAGTATGAACTTGGGTGGAGAGAAAAAAGTACAGACACTTTCTATAGAGAAATGGAATCTATAAGACGAGAAAGAGCAGCCCAAGGTAAATATGAGTACCAGCCAAAATTTTAAAAGGAGAAGATAATGAACAAAACATGGATTAAAGTGAACTTATTTTTTGCAAGATTTCTTGCAATATTGATGATAGGTGGAATTTTATGGGGGTGGGATTATATAAGCAGATTAAATACTGAATGGTTCGGATACCCAACATTATGCGGAATCTTCTGCATCTGCATTTGTTTGACTGTAGTTGTTATTGTGCTTAATGTTATTGCAACTATTTTGGCAAATAAAGATTTATCAGAAGATTCCAATTAAGTAATGTTGAAATATTTATAATATACAAAATTTATTCAGTGGTAAAGCGTTTTAAGTTTTACTACTGATTTTATTATAAAATTAATATTTAGAAACAAATTTTTATATAAATAAAAAATATGCTATAATTACCTCAAGGGAGTAAGGTATTGGCTAAGAAGAAAAAAGAAATAACTGATATAGACCGTAAGAGAAGACTACAATCAATTCAGAATTTACATGAAAAGATTCTTAAGAATGAAGATGTTTCTAAATTCCATCGCTTAGACCAAGTTGCATATATATTGTGGCGTTATCCTAATACAAGAAATAGTGACCGCACTCATGCTATTCAGTATTATAAAACTTTTTATCCTGAATATGTAAAAGACGATAAAATAACATTTGAGGATGTTTACAACTTACCAAAAATGTATGACTTACAAAGAGATAGAGCAAAAATTCAAAATACTGAAGAACTTTTTCCTGCTAGTATTAGAACTAAAAAGAAACGAAAGGAAACTGAATCCGAATATCATCAATTTTATTTAAGTAGTAATTTTAAAAAATTTTCCTATGATGCTAACTATTACTTATATTTAGATGAAAGTGGTAAAAATGACACGTATTTTACATTGGGAGGACTTTTAATCAATTCTGATGAAAAGAAAGAAACCTTAGCTGCTTTGCTAGTTGACATTAGAGAAAAACTTAATAAAAAATATAAATTAGAAATAAAGGAGTGGAAGTATACTAATATAAACGGTAAAAACAAAGATTATTATCTTGAATTGTTAGATGAATTTAAAAATACCAATATGAATTTCACTTATGTTTCTGCAATTCTTGAAAATAGTGGATTAAGTAGTAATTCTAAGAAAAATAAAACAAAAGAGTTACTTAAGTTCGTTATTAAAGATTGTATAGATACATTAACACTGTATACTTGCAGGTCTTCTTACGAAAATGTGGTATCAAACCTCTATGTAACATTAGATAATGACGGTGCTGGAGTAGATATTCTACAAAAAGAACAAATTAAAACTGAAATACAAAGTGCAGTAGGATTAGAATCAAGATACTTTTCTGTAGTTCAAGATATAAGTTGGGAAGATTCAAAGTTAGAGGATTTTATACAGATAGCAGATATGTACGCTAGTTCTTTAAATAATATTTACTCAGATTTACCAACAGACTCTGATAAAGCAAAAGCTAAAAGAGAATTTGCCACAAAAATGATAGAGATGGTCGGTATTGAAACTATTTATCAATCTCGTGGAAATAATAAAAACTTTGAGTTTATAAATAAGTGTATTTATCAAGAAGAAATACCTGAAGAACTTAAAAAATAATTTTCTATTTATTAAAGTAGCATAGAGTTATTATATTCTTTTATGATTCACATAAAAGGAGAAATACATGGCACTACAAGATATAATAACAAATTTAGGTACAGCAATAATTAACTTAGTAGATAGAAAAATATTAAAGCATTGCGAACAAATTGAAACTGTATTATTAGAGCTAAAAGCTAAAATAGATATCTTAGTTGAAGAAAGTGGAAGTAGCAGTGGTGGAGACACTCCTGTTACACCACCTGATGAACCGACTCCTGGACTGGGAAATAGGGTTGTATATGATGAAGGTTTAAAAACAGACAAAGTAATTCTTACAAAAGAATATCTTAATAAATATCTATCTGATGTTAATGTAACTTTTATTGAAGATTTAGAAATATGGGTTAATCCTGATATCGTACCAGGTGTAAATTCTATTGGTTTTTTCACAAATTCTTCTAAATATGTATTTAATAGTAATAATTATACTATAAATTCTGATTATACTTCTGTAAAAGATTGTGGAGCTTGTTTGCTTTATTGGGGTAACTCAACTAATGAACTTGATATATATGCTACAAGTGAGGATTTAGATAGTATATCTTATGGTATAGGGTTATTGAAAATAGCAGGAGAGAATACAACAGATAGAGACGGTACTGATTTAGGGTCTGAAGATTTTAGTATAGGTGGAACATCTGTAATCGTGCCCCCAACTCCATCAAAGCCTTCAACATAAAAACTCAGTAGCTTATGCTACTGAGTTTTTAGTAAAGACTTGTTGTTGAAAAAATTTTTTACGCAGTTTTCACCTCCTGAAACTTCGCTTGCATCGTCGGATTATTTTTCGTCAGCCTCTTTATTGTCAAATCTTCAGCCTTATTATTCGCTAACCTCAGATTATTTTCAGACGACAACAACGCATCTTTCGTTTTTTGTAAATGGTCAATCGTCTTATCAATTTCTTCAATAGCAGTCTTGAATTTTCTGCTGGCTAATTCATAATTCTTTGAAAACTTATCTTTAAAGTCATTCATCGCAGCTTCAAAGTTGGAAACATCTATATTTTGAGCCCGAACTAATGACAACTCACGTCTATATTCAAGAGAATTCAATGCAGCATTTCTCAACAAAGTAATAATCGGAATAAAGAACTGCGGTCTGATTACATACATT
>CAOJDT010000016.1 GCA_948433295.1 uncultured bacterium | reverse complement strand
GCAAGCCCTACAATTGCGGAAATACCTAAAATCACCAGCGGATCACGTTTTTGCTTAAAACTCATCATTAATAAAACAGTAAAAAGCACAACCGCCCAAATATTTTTCACATTATCGGAAAATATATTTAAGGCAACAGCCGCAAGAAGTCCGCACCCTGCAGGTTTTAAGCCGTAAATTGCAGCCTGAACGTTTTTATTGGATTTAAATTTCTCTAAAAGTTTAGAAATTATAATTACAAGAATAAATGAAGGCAAAATAATTGATGTCGTTGCAATAAAAGCCCCTAAAATTCCCGCCGTTGAAAATCCTGCAAACGTCGCAACATTAACCCCTACAGGTCCGGGAGTTATTGATGAAATCGCAAGCATATCTGATAATTGTTGAGGAGTATACCATTTATAAACATCCGAAATATGGTACAAAAACGGCAAAGTTGCATACCCTCCGCCAAATGAGAACAAGCCTATATGGAAAAATTCCCAGAAAAGTTGAAGATAAATCATTGATTATCCTCCATCTTTTTTTGAGATTTCAAACGGTAAAAAATTCCTGCAACAGCAGATGCTATAATAATTATTACAGGCGAAACCCTCAAAAATACAGACGAAAGAAATGCCGAAAGAAAAATCGCAAAAGCAAATTTGTCGTTAATACTCTTACTCCACATTTCTTTTACAGCCATTAAGACGAGAATAACAACACCGACGCCGACACCCCAGAAAATACTCTGAACAAATCCAAGCTTTATTATTTCTTGTAAAATCTTTGCAATCAATACAATTGCAAGAAACGCCGGAGTAACAATTCCTGAAGCTGCGGCAAAAGCCCCTCGAACGCCAAGAAGTTTATAGCCGACGAAAATTGACATATTAGCAGCGATTATCCCCGGCACACTCTGACCGAGAGCATAGTATTCGCATAACTCATCGCCCGTTGCCCAACCTTTTTTCTCACAAAGTTCACATTGAAGCAACGGTAAAATTACATAGCCTCCGCCCAAAAGCAGAATTCCAACTTTAAAAAATGTTTTGTAAATATTCCAAAAGGATTTTTCCATGCTTGTATTTTAACATAAAATAATGTATAATAAAAAAGAGGAAAATAGGATGAAAACGTCAATTATAACTTCAAACTTAAAACGGGGGGGGGCTCGACTGAGTCGAATCACTACTCTGGAGCGGTTTTTGACAAACCACTTTACACGAAATTTACAAAACACACTAAAAATTTGAAAGCGTTTTTGAAGACTAATGTCTTTTGGGGATTGACCCACAATAACGATAAAACAAAAATAAAACACACTGCAACCTGCACTGTGCCTAATGACACGGTGACATCGGTGTTGAAAAGAGTTATAATAAAAAATAGTATAGAAAACGGAGGATGTATGAAAAAAGGAATAGCTAACGTCATTGCGGGCTTGACCCGCAATCGCGTGCCTGAGCGCGAACGAGCTGAGGCTGAAGGTTTGATACGGCGACGCGAAGGCGGCGGCGTAGGAAAACCGAAATGCCGTTACATGCGAGTGAGTAAGACGGCACATCACCCTGACACTAAAATGCAGGGAGGCACGAGTAAGGGTAGAGGGAAGAGGAAAATTGCCTTTACTCTTGCAGAAGTTTTAATCACCTTAGGCATAATCGGAATTGTCGCGGCAATGACTTTGCCGACGCTTATACAAAATTATAAAAATCACGTTGTGGAAACTCGATTACAAAAGTTCTATTCAACTATTAATCAGGCGGTAAAAATGGCTGAAGTTGAATATGGGGACAAAAAAATATGGTATGAAGACATTAGCGGAGCATTACAGCAAAAAGAATGGTTTAATAAATATTTAGCACCGTATATAAAAATAGTAAAGACTGATATTCAAACGGTTAGAGGAAAAGAAATGTTAATTGTTTATTTTCAAGATAGCAGTATTCTTGTACCATTTTCTAGTAGCACAAGAGATTGGCTTTTTTATACTTCTAAAAAATGTTTTGACCAATGGGGAGATTACTCCGAGGCATATGGAGTATGCTCATTCCCCTTTAATTTTGCACCTCGTAGCAACTCTTCATATTGGGGATGTATATATAATAAAGGATTTGAGCCTTTTTCATCTGGCTGTCCAAATTCTGACGATATAAAAAAGATTTGTTACAAAGAAAAGGAATCTCCTGATTCTTCTGTATTACAACGAACATATTGTACAAAATTTTTACAACTAAACGGATGGAAAATCCCGAAAGATTATCCGTATAATGTATGGTATTAAAATTACTTATTCAACGTTGCCTTTAAACGTGCCATCGCGCGTGCAATCGCAGCTTCCGCACGTTTTGCGTCGATTTCTGCCTGATGTTCCGAAAGTCTTGCCTGTGCGCGTTCCAAGGCTTGTTTTGCACGTGTCACATCAATCTCATCACCGCATTCGGCTGTATCGGTAAGAATTATAGCTTCATCATCTTTAAACTGAAACACCCCGCCCATTGTAGTAAAAGCTTTGGTTTCAGAACCTTGTGTCACAGTCGTTACCCCAATATCAAGCGCTGCCATCATCGGAATGTGACCTTTCAAAATCCCGAATTCGCCATCAACACCGCGGGTTTGGATTGAATCCACCTCTTCATCAAATACTACTTTTTCATGAGTTATAATTTTCAAATGCATAAACTTTACCCTTAAACATTCAATGTTGCGGCTTTTTCAACGGCTTCCTCAATAGTACCTACCATATAGAAAGCTTGTTCGGGAAGATTGTCGTGTTTACCTTCAATAATTTCCTTGAAACCTCTTATTGTATCTTCGAGTTTTACGTATTTACCTGCAATACCCGAAAATTGTTCGGCAACAAAGAACGGCTGCGACAGGAATCTTTGAATTTTTCTTGCACGGTTAACGGTTTCTTTATCCTCTTCTGAAAGTTCATCCATACCGAGAATTGCGATAATATCTTGCAATTCTTTGTATTTTTGGAGAATTTCAAGAACTTTTCTGGTAACGTTGTAATGTTCTTCACCGATAACATTCGGGTCTAACGCTCTTGAATTTGATTCAAGCGGGTCAACCGCAGGATAAATACCAAGTGCTGCGATATCTCTCGACAATACCGTAGACGCGTCAAGGTGAGAGAAAGTTGTAGCAGGAGCCGGATCGGTCAAATCGTCCGCCGGAACATAAATTGCCTGAACTGACGTAATTGAACCGTCTTTTGTAGAAGTGATTCTTTCTTGCAATTCGCCCATTTCATTAGCGAGCGTTGGTTGGTAACCAACCGCAGACGGAACACGACCCAAAAGCGCCGAAACTTCCGAACCTGCTTGAGTAAATCTGAAAATATTATCAATAAACAAAAGTACGTCCTGTTTTGAATAATCTCTAAAATATTCAGCTGCAGTAAGCGCAGAAAGTCCGACTCTCATTCTGGCTCCCGGCGGTTCGTTCATCTGACCGTAAATCAGTGCAACTTTATCAATAACGTTAGATTCTTTCATTTCGTTCCAAAGATCGTTACCTTCACGGGTTCTTTCTCCAACACCGCCGAAAACAGAAACGCCCGAGTGTTCCTGTGCAATATTATGGATTAATTCCATAATCAAAACTGTTTTACCAACACCTGCACCACCGAAAAGTCCGATTTTTCCGCCTTTTTGATACGGTTGAAGCAAGTCAATGGCTTTAATACCCGTTTCCAAAATTTCAATATTTGTATTTTGATCAACAAGTTTCGGAGATTCTCTGTGGATAGGAAGATAAGTATCTGTTTCTACAGGTCCCATTTCATCTACAGGATTTCCGACAACGTTAAGGATTCTGCCGAGAATAGATTTGCCCACAGGAATTTTAATCGGTTCATTTGTATTAATAACTTTCATACCGCGTTTCAAACCGTCAGTAGAAGACATTGCGACGGTTCTTACTTTATTTGAACCGAGCATTTGCTGAACTTCTGCAACAATGTATGTACCATCGTCTCTTGTAATATGTAAAGCTGTATAAATTTCAGGCAAATCGCCGCTTTGAAATTCCACGTCAATAACAGGTCCGATAATCTTAGTGATTAAACCTTCGTTTTTTGCTAAAGTCTCCATTCACATCTCTCCTTTGATAAACTCATTTTATTACAAGCAAAAAATTTTTTCAATCGTACATAAAGCATGTTATCGGAAGATTATAAAGAGGGCAGTGTGCCCCTTGCCCCTTCATTTTAATTAACAAATATTTGGGTACTATGCGTACCCAAACCCGCACCAGTAATTCTTTCTTTTTGTTGCGATGCAAAAAGAAAGAATACTGGACAAGAAAGAAAAACACGCAGACTAAATACAGGCACTAAACTCAACCTGAGATGTGCAAACTCGCTTCGCTCAGACAGTGCACATCCTGTTGTTGTTTTGTTAAGTGCCTCTAATCCTGACCGACCTTCGGTCGGTATTTGATTCCAATAACATGCTTTATGTTTTGTGTTTTTATATTACAATATTATCAGAACGTTATCAAAAAAGGAGAGACAATATGTTAACTAAAAATTCATCAGTAAAAACAAGTTTTTCGGGTGTAGATTTCTCTAAATATTCTTCTAAAACATCCGAATTTGTAAGCGAACTTTCTAAAAGAGCTAATCAAAAAGGTCATTTCTTAAACTGGGTTAATCTTCCGCAAGAACAATTAAAAAGATTAGACGACCTTTATACAATGGCTGAAAGCTTTAAAAAACAAACAGGCGCTTCTAAATTGAGCGTAATGGGTATCGGCGGTTCTAAACACACAGTAGAACACATGCTTTCAATTAACGGCTTAAACGTTCGCCACGATTCAGTAGAATTTTACTCTGATGTTGATTCAATCAGCCTTGAAAGATTCTTGTACAGACTTGGTGACGTAACTTCTTCAAACTTCATGATTGCATCAAAATCAGGCTCAACTTTTGAAACAAAAGACGGATTTTTAAGAGTTCAACAAATGCTCGTTGACGCTTACGTTGCAAAAGGTCAATCAAAAGAAGAAGCTGAAAAATCAGCGGCAAAACACTTTATCGCAGTAACCGACGCAAATGCAGAAAAAAGCGAACTTCGCAGAACTTCAAACGAAAATGAATGGATTGGCGATTTGTTCATTCACGATGATGTAGGCGGAAGATTCTCTGCATTTGATGACCACGCTTTATTTACATTAATCTGGGCAGGCTTGTCAAAATCAGATATGACTTCATTATTGAATGCGGCTCAAGAAGTTTCGGCTCAATCACTTTCAAATGACTTAGAAATTAATGACGCATTGAAAGAAGGTATTTTCTGGGCTGATGCCAAATTAAACGGTATTGAAGCATCTGTTCACCAATACATGGGTTCATTGTTTGAAAACACCGTTTACTGGCACGCTCAAATGCAAAATGAATCAGTTAAAGACACATTAAAACAGGTTGCAAAAGTTCCTGACGCAATGCACCACAGCGCAGAAGCCCACTTCAACCCTGCGAACAAATTAGTTTTTGCTTTAACTGTTCCTGTTGACAAAGGTGTTTGTTGCGAAAATGCTGAAGCATACATCGGTGCATTAACTAAATCTTACGAAATCACAGGCGCATTCTTTAAAGAAGAAGTAGAAACTTCAAAAATGGGTATGACTCCTGCCGCAGCAGGCGCTATGACTCAATTAAGAGCATTCGCTACAGTTTATCAGGAAATCGTAGAAGCTGTTATGAACGGCAAAGAACTTCCTGAAATTCTCGACAGCGTACTCCAACCGCACGTTGAATTCTACAAAAAGAATCTCAAAGGCGGAGTTGTTGTTCCGGGAAGAATTTCTAAATAAGAAATTTTTAAAATATAAAAAAGGCGGGCATCAAAAATGTCCGCTTTTTAGTGACTTATAGACAACTTATACTAAATAGCCACAGAAATGTCACCCTGAACTCGTTTCAGGGTCTCCTATATAAGAGATGCTGAAACAAGTTCAGCATGACAGGCTTTCATACATCTGGTATAAAGTTGTATATAAGTCCGCTTTTTTATTGATTGACACAAGTTTTTTCGCAGTGTAGCATAAGTTATTATGACTACAAATTTTGATTTTTTAAAAAGTGTTGATAAAGATTTATTTAATATAATTACCGAAGCCGAAAAATTATACCGAGACGAATATTTCGAACAGTGTATGGCGCAAACAAGACGATTTGGCGAAAGCGTATGCAAAAATGTTCTTGGCGCAGAACGATCTTATAACGACACTTTCGACAATATGTTGGCAACATTAAAAGATAAAATTACAGGCGAAGAACAGGAAAAAGAATTTGTCGATGATTTATATTTTCTAAAGAAAAACGGAAACAAATCCGTTCACTCGGTAAAAGTTCAACATGATGGCATGACAGCATTAGAATGCCTTCAACGCGCATTTGAAATTGCAATTAATTATTCCGTTTATAACCGCGGTGCAAGTTCAAATATTTTAAAACTCCGCTATGATACCGAACTTTTGGTAACCGGTAAAAAATCCGTTAAATCTTTAGCAGAGCGATATACGGAAGAAAAAAATCGTACCGCCACAAAAGTCAAAAAAACTCCGTCTAAAAAAACGAAAAAACCACAGGTTTATTCAATGAAATCAAGCACTCCGAAAAAAGGATTTCCGTTTTTTATGATTTTAGTCGGATTAAGCGCGGCAATTTCTGTGGGAATGATTATCACTCTGATGATAATTTTAAAATTTTAAAAAAGAGGGGCGTGAACCCCTCCTTATTTGGGAACGAGTTGTCGCAACTCGAAAATTTAACTACTCCGATATTAGAGCACTTCTCCCTGAAATTAAAGCTATACTAAATGATATTATTAGATAATTTAAGCCCAAATATCATTTGGATATTTTGTATGTAAATAATCTAAAATTTCTCCAATTCTTTCTTCATTGTCATCCAGAATATTTCCATAATCAGATTGATATACGGTTTCTGAAAAATGTTCTTTTACTTTACCTTCTTGTGTAAATGTAGTTCTAAGTTTGTTTTTCGTCTCTGTTCGCCAATTTTCCATATAAAAATTATCTTGTGGGCTCCAATAATCCTCTGTTTTACTAATAATCCCACCAAAAGAAAATTCAATAACATCGTTTTCAAGTCCTATTTTATTTGCTTTTTCAATTAATTCACTATTTTTAGGTTCTGGAATTTTAACTTCTCCAAATAAATTCTTAACTTTAATTTTTGCACCAAAATTCGGGTGGTTATTTGATGAAATATTATTTACTTGCATTTATTATACTCCTTAATTTTATATCATATTATCACAAAACCCGTAAAAATAAATTTTGCTAGAGTACCATTTCAAATTATATAGATGATAGCGAGAAAAACTGCGGATTTTCTTTTCGCAAGCTTTGCTTACTCCAAAGAAAACTCCTCCGCCCTCAGCTCACTCGCGCTCGAACTCTGACAAAGCTCACGCTTTGTGTGTTCTCGTCACGTACTAAAAAAGAGGGGCGTGAACCCCTCCTTATTTGGGCGATACGTGACTCGAACACGTGACCCCCACAATGTCGATGTGATGCGCTACCAACTGCGCCAATCGCCCCAATATTCTTTTGTCAAAAAACTTCGTTTTTGAAGATGCGCTGCCTATCTCTCAAAATGCTATGCTTTTGTTTTCGGATGACTAAAGTGTGACATTAATTTTCCAAAGCCGTTACGCATTTTTACAAAGGCATTTGGTTCAGGAGTTTTATTTATTGAAACAAATTTATCTGATTGATTTGTAACTTTTTTAACGATTTTTGGATAAACTTTAGGAATCTCGTCAGAAACCGGTTTTATAGTAGATTCTATCGTTGATACCGGCAAATTCGAAATACCGAAAATCTTTCCCATAATAACTCCTTTTTTAAATTAAAAAGGCGACACCCAGATTCGAACTGGGGGATAAAAGCTTTGCAGGCTTCTGCCTTACCACTTGGCCATGTCGCCTCACCTCGTTTCTTTATAATATATAAGACAAAACTTAATGTCAAGTTAACCTGTCTTGCAATTTGTAAAAAAAATAGTTATAATAATTATATGCATACAAAAAAGGAGAATACAATGAAAACAAAGACTACATCTACATTTCAGAGAATAGGGGGGGGGCTTCTTTAGCCGTAAGTCTCCTTATATCAATGGTTTCACCCTGGCTGAAGTTTTAATTACTTTGGGTATTATAGGTATCGTTGCGGCAATGACTATACCGACGCTTGTAATGAATTATAAGAAAAACACTATTGAAGCCAGATTAAAAAAATTTTACTCTGCCATGAATCAAGCAATCAACCTGTCTGAAATAAATAACGGAGAGAAATCTAACTGGCATAGTCAAATTGTTGCCTCTGAGGAGTGTTCCAATGGAAAACATGAATCAGAAGAGTGCCTTAATTATTTTTTTGAAATTTATCTTAAACCATATTTATCATATACAAAATATAATTTTGGCTATGAAGGATTTGTTGTATATTTTACAGACGGCTCTTGCCTAAGAATTAAACATCCTTGGGATTATTATTTTTATCCTACAGCTTCCGACAAGGAAAAAAGTGATGTAAAAGGGAAAACAGTTTTTCCTTTTCAAATGGATCAAAACTTTACAGGTTGCAAAACAACTATATTTAAAAACAAAGGTTTAGAGCCATTTATTACAGACGATTGGGACTGTACGGAAAGAGGGCTGTACAATTCTCCTTACAACAGTACTAAACTTATTCAAATAAACGGCTGGAAAATTCCTGATGACTATCCATGGCTTAAATAAAAAAAAGTTATGAATGACGGTTCATTTATTCCATAGCTTTAGCAACCCTATAAAGAGTAAACTGTTTTTCTTTAGAAAGTCTATCATAAATTTTTATGATATCAGCTTTAAAATCCTTTTCCTTTATTGACGTGTACTGAAATAGTTCGTAAAGCTCTACATCAAGTACTTTTGCAATTTTTTCGAGCGTTGTAATTGATGGGAAATTTTGTCCTACTTCAAGTTTGCTTATATAACCATTATCCACACCCACAAGCTCAGATAATTTTTCCTGAGTAATTTTACGTAATTTGCGAAATTCTTTTACTCTTAACCCTAATAATTCTTTTGTGTTCATAAAACCTCTTTTTTTATTTTATTGTTTATGAACAATTACAAACATACTATTTAAGTGCTAATTTTTAAAATAATTACTATTATATTGACAAAATTGGCAATATATGTGATAATATAGATAGAACTATCAATATTTTGGAGGTTATTTTGAAAAAAGGTTTTACTCTCGCTGAAGTTTTAATCACCCTCGGAATTATAGGTATAGTTGCAGCAATGACACTATCTATAATAACCTCGAAATACGAAAAATATATAATTGAAATTGAATTACAAAAAACTTATTCAGAATTAGAAAAATGGTTCAGAATTGCTGAAAATGATTTTGGTCCATTTGATAGTTGGGATTGGAGTCTTGACGCAAACGCTATTGTAGAAAAATATATGGCTCCATATATGAAATTATACCCATGTGGAAAATATGGACAAAACTCATCATCTTACTGCATGGTACCAAATGGAGCTTTCACAACCTGGTACAAACCAACCGAAACAAAGATGCATGGAGAATTAGAAACTACTGGTCAATATATGCCAAAATATGCGCTTCCTGATGGAAAAATTTTTGGAATAACAACATCATATTATTCAGATTGGCCAACCCCCGGAAAAAGTCTAATTATATTTGCAGATGTAAATGGTTCCCGAGGACGAACAATTATGGGACAAGATATTTTTGTCTTTTCAATTTGTAATTTTAGAGGAATAAAAAATCGCATTAAAGTTGGCAATCCCGAAAGTGTAGATAATCAATCAACAGATTTTTTGATTAAAAATTGCATAACTAGTGGGGTTTGGCAAGGTGCAGAATGTACACATTTATTATATCGTAATGGCTGGAAATTTCCTAAAGATTACCCACTCAAATTTTAAAATTACAATAACTAAAAAAGAACCGCTATAAATAGCGGTTCTTTTTTATCTTAGTTTTTCAGTTTTTTAGAAGACCTACTTAGTTTCGTAGTAATCTCTAACGATACCTTCGTAAGCGTCTTTGTAGATAGATTTGATATCTTCCATCAACGGATATGCAGGGTTTGCACCTGTACATTGATCGTCGAATGCAAGTTCAACCATTTCGTCTAACTTAGCGTTGAAGTCTGCTTCTGATACGCCGAAGTCTTTGATTGAATTTGGAAGATTTACTGATTTCATCAATTTGTCAATTGCTTCGATTAACAATGCAACTTTTTCATCGTCATTCTTACCGCCCAAGCCGAGTTCGTCGGCGATTTGACCGTATTTAGCTTTTGCATTAGGGAATTTGTATTGAGGGAAGATACATTGTTTTTTCGGACAATCAACAGCATTGTATTTGATTACCTGTCTGATGAGCAATGCGTTAGCAACACCGTGAGGTACGCTGAACATTGCACCCAATTTGTGAGCCATAGAGTGGCACAAACCTAAGAATGAGTTAGCAAATGCCATACCTGCAATTGTAGCCGCATAGTGCATTTTTTCTCTTGCTATAGGGTCGTTAGAACCTTCTGTCCAAGATCTTTCAAGGTATTTGAATACAAGTTTTGTAGCTTCCAAAGCATTTGAGTTTGTGAAGTTTGTAGCCAATGCTGAAACGTAAGCTTCGATTGCGTGAACAAGAGCATCAATACCTGATGCAGCAGTCAAGCCTTTAGGCATACCGTCAACGAAGTTAGGGTCAATGATAGCCATATTAGGAGTCAATGCGTAATCAGCAATAGCGTATTTTACGTGAGTTTCGTCATCAGTAATGATAGCGAAAGGTGTAACTTCCGAACCTGTACCTGAAGTAGTTGGGATAGCAACCATTGTAGCTTTTTTACCCAAATCAGGAATTCTGCAAATACGTTTTCTGATATCCATAAATCTCATAGAGATATCTTCGAATACTGTATCAGGTTGTTCATACATTAACCACATAATTTTAGCAGCATCCATAGGAGAACCGCCGCCTAACGAAATGATTACGTCAGGTTCGTAAGGTCTGATGATTTCCATAGCCTGATTAATTGTAGACAATGTAGGATCCGGTTTAACATCAAAGAAGATTTGGTGGTCAATACCGATTTCATCCAACACTTTAACGATTGAATCAACGGCACCTGAGTTGAACAAGAATCTGTCAGTAACGATGAAAGCACGTTTTTTGCCTTCAAGTTCACGGAGAGCAAGGTCAACTGAACCTCTTTTGAAGTAAATTTTCGGCGGAACTTTAGACCATAACATGTTTTCTCTCCTTTCGGCAACAGTTTTGTAGTTCAACAAGTTTTCAACACCGATGTTGCCAGAAACGGCGTTTTTACCCCATGAGCCGCAACCGAGCGAAAGTGACGGTTCAAGTTTAAAGTTGTACAAATCACCAATACCACCCTGTGCTGAAGGTGAGTTAATCAATACACGGCAAGCAGGCATTTTTTCTGCGAATTTGTCAACTCTTTCCTGACTGCGGGTATCTGTATAAAGGTCTGCAGTGTGACCTGCGCCGCCTTTTGATACCAATTCGTATGTCATTTCTGTTGCTTCATCAAAATCTTTTGCTCTGTACATAGTCAAAATTGGAGATAATTTTTCTCTTGAGAACGGATCTTCCCAATCTACTGAAGGTCTTTCTGCAAGAAGAATTTTTGCTGTTTTAGGAACTTCAAAACCTGAAAGTTCAGCAATTCTGTGTGCGCTTTGACCAACGATGTCAGGGTGAGCTGTACCACGTTTCGGGTCAATAAACGGAAGGTCAATCATTTTCTTTTCTTCAGATTTGCTCAACAGGTAAGCACCTCTGTAGATGAATTCTTTTTTAACTTCTTCGTAAACTTTATCAACAACAACAACAGATTGTTCTGATGCACAAATCATACCGTTGTCGAAAGTCTTTGACATAAGAATTGAAGAAACAGCCATTTTAATATCAGCAGTTTCGTCAATAACAGCAGCAGCGTTACCAGGACCTACGCCTAATGCAGGGTTGCCTGATGAGTAAGCTGCAGTAACCATTCCCGGACCGCCTGTTGCTAAGATGCAAGCGATAGAACGGTGTTTCATCAACTGGCTTGACAATTCGATAGAAGGAACATCAATCCATCCGATAATATCTTCCGGTGCACCTGCTTTAACAGCAGCTTCAAGAACAATTCTTGCTGCTTCGATTGTACATTTTTTAGCTCTAGGGTGTGGTGAGAAGATAATTGCGTTTCTTGTTTTCAAAGCGATTAAAGATTTGAAAATCGCAGTTGAAGTAGGGTTTGTTGTAGGAACGATACCTGCAATAACCCCGAGAGGTTCAGCAACGACTTTAATACCGTTAGCTTTGTCTTCTTTAATAATACCGCAAGTTTTAGCGTTTTTGTGTTTGTTATAAATGTATTCTGATGCAAAGTGGTTTTTAATAATTTTATCTTCCAAAACGCCCATACCGGTTTCTTCGTGAGCCATTCTTGCAAGAGGAATACGAGCTTTATCAGCAGCAGTAGCCGCTGCTTTAAAAATTGCATCCACCTGTTCTTGTGTAAATGTTGCAAAAATCTTTTGAGCTTTTTTAGCTCTTTCGATAAGCAATTCTAATTGTTCTGCGCTGTCAACAATAGTAGACTTATTCAAAGTCTTTTCGAGAGTTTCAACAGCTTTTTTGCTTTTTGTTGTCATAAGTATTTTCTCCTTTAATAAAACATTTAATTTTATTTAAATTAATTGTGATTTATTTCACAATTACATTTTATAGCAAATATATTTAAAAAGCAAGTGTAATATTTACAATCTTTATCTAAATTTAATATTTCGAATTTCAACCAGCAAGAGGACATATTTTATTCACAAATAGGATATACTTTTATTATGAAAAACTTTGCAAAAAAGATAAAATACTCAATGCTTAAACTTAAGGAAAACGTACTCTGCAGAATACTTTCCAAGCATTTGGATACAAGTTTTTCCAACTCTACAAGCAAGACAGTAATTTCTTCCACGGAAACCCTTACTTTTTCAACAGAAACAGAAAAAAATATTCAATTGGTTAAAGACAATGTTGCAGATATTATGAAATCTTGCGAGAACAATCCTCAAAAATATATTGAGTATATAGAAGCTCAGGGGACAAAAGTCTTTCGAATAAAAAATGCAGAACAGATTCTAAAAAAGATTAATGAAGAACAAGGGTTAATAACCGAGCTTAAAGGCAAAAAGGCACTTTATTTGAACTTTATACTTAAAGGTTCATTTGCTTTTGAATTCAAACCTGCAATAGTAATGAGCTTTGGAGAAGTTGAACCCTATTATATGCTCAGAGAATTTTATAAATGGTACTCTTTAAAAATAGGGCTTCCGGGATTTAATTTTGAAGCACAGGAAAATTTTAAAAAATACCTCAAAAATCCGAACGATAAATCCATAAAAAATTTAAATTACAAATCCATGCTCGAGCTAAAAGAAGCAATCGCCAGAGACAGAGAAGCTAACGAATTTGTAATAAATGCAGTGAGAGCTAAAGACGGCAGTGAAAATGTTTTTAAAAAATTAAATGACGGCGGCGCAAACATATAAAATATGCTGCACCGCCGAAAATTATATTTAAGTCGAAGCAAATCGATAATCTTCTTTCCAAACCTTAAATCCGCCTTTCAACAGAACACACGGATATTTATAATCTGCAAGAATCACACACGCTTTTGACGCAAGATTACAATATTCATCGTAGGAATATACTACGGTAAGAACATTTTTATCAAGTTTATCGAGATTGGCATCAAGCTCATCTTTCGGAATTGAAATTGCACCGGGTATATGCGAAATCTCATAATCCGCCGTTTTGCGAACATCAAGCACGTTAACAGCGCCTTCTTCGGTTAAATCCTTCAAATCAACAGCTCCAATAGTATAAGCTAAACATTGTGTAAAAAATTCTTTAGCACGATTGCTGTCTTGTCGAAGTTCTTTAATTTTATCCATAATTTGTCTACCCTTTCCCTTTCTACAAGAGAAAGGATAAACCGAATTATGAAATAATGTTTTAGTAACATGGAGTATATTACTATAGAGTATTGGGGTAAATGTAATTTATAAAATCAAAATATTATTCTAATGTGATTACACTGCAACATCAAGTCTTTTAGGTTTGCATTGAGCATCGCCTGCAGATTGAACCGCAATGTTATAAGTTTTAACGAATTTATTAAAAACTGAAGTGAAAAGGTTATTTCTAACAGCATCAGCTTTTTGAGATAAATGCATATTACTTGTAAAGCCTCTTTTTGCATCAGGAGCCTGAAGCGAAAGGATAGCCATATTTGGGGTAAGATTGTTCGGAGTTCCTTCACCGAACGAAATGTATTTATTAGTGTTATTAAATTTAATCGGATTAATTGTAATCATCTTGTCCTCCTCTCGTGAGGTTTTAATTAAGTGTTCATTTAACACTTCATCTAACACTTTTACTATAAATCAGAATAATTTATTTGTCAACCCCTGTTATAAAGTTTTGTAAAGACTCCCAAAACCATTATTATTACAAGCTTTCATATAAAGTGCATAAATTACACTTAATTTCTCATGGAAATATTTTACCCGTCTGGCTACTATATCCAAACAGGTATTTATTTAAAAATTATACAAGAATAACTAATCCTTGCATATAACCCATGCGGGTAATTGTAAAAAATACACTAATTCGATTTAATATAATTAATCTTTTTCATACTTCCAGCTATTCTTAATTCCAACGAGCCTGCAAAAACAGGCTCTTTTTTTACAAAAAACGCCTCCTTGTTCAAAGGAAGCGTTTTACTATATTTTATAAACATTATTAAACGTCAGGAAGATCGCCTTTTACGTCAGCCACAGTGTCAGAGTTTAAATCAAATACGTCATGGAGTGCCTTTACGGCTTTTTTTGCATCTTCTTTATCTACAAAACAACTGATTTTAATTTCACTTGTTGAAATCATTCTGATGTTAATCCCTTGTTTTGCAAGAGTTTCAAACATAGTTGAAGCAATCCCCGGTCTGTCAATCATACCCGCACCAACAATCGAAACCTTTGCGATTTCGTTATTTACCTGAACTTCTCCACAATTAAGTTCGGTTTTCAAAACATTCAATGTTGAAATTGTTTTGTCCAAATCCCCCGAATCGACTGTGAAGGCAATATCATTGGTATGAGAAACTTTTCTTGCATAAGACTGGATAATCATATCCACGGAAATATTTTCTTGCGCAAGCTTACTGAAAATTTTTGCCGCCTGCCCGGGAACGTCAGGAACATCACATACAACGATTCTTGCCTGCGACAAATCCGCAGCGACACCGGCAACAGGTTTATAAATTTCCATATTTTCAACTCCTAAAATTAATGTACCTAAATTATCTGTTTTAAAACTGCTTCTTACGCGCAATGGAACGTTAAACTGTTTTGCAGTTTCAACGCTTCTCGGATGTAAAACATTTGCACCGGCATGCGCCAGTTCAAGCATTTCTTCGTAAGAAATTTCGTTCAATCTTGACGCAGTCGGAACTACACGCGGGTCTGTGGTATAAACACCTTCAACATCGGTATAAATATCACATCTTTCAGCGTTCAAAGCTGCAGCAAGCGCGACTGCGGAAGTATCAGAACCGCCTCTGCCGAGAGTTGTAATTTCACCGTCTTCGGTCACTCCCTGGAATCCTGCCACTACAATAATTTTACCTTCTGCAAGATTCTTTTTAAGCTTTTCAGTTTTAATATCAACAATTCTTGCTTTTGAGTGAACATTTTCGGTCATAATCCCGACCTGCATGGCATTAAAACTTACGGCATCATAGCCTGCAGCCTGAATCGCCATGGCAAGAAGCGCAATCGAAACACCTTCACCCGTAGATAAAAGCATGTCCATCTCGCGGCTTGAGGGAGTATCACTTAAATCTTTCGCCATCTTTACAAGGTAATCTGTAGTATGTCCCATTGCCGAAACTACTACTACTACGTCATTTCCGTTATTTTTTTCTTTTATTACGGTTTGAGCAACCCTTTTAATTTTATCAGTATCGGCAACAGATGTCCCGCCAAATTTCTGAACGATTATCTTTCTCAATTTTTTCTCTTTCTATAAGTTTTCCAGAATATTTACAAGTTCGGCTTTTTCCGATTCATATTCAAACAAATTCGAATCAATTTTGTCGGCAATAGCCAGAGCTTCTTTTACATTATATTCACAAACGTTTTCTTTGACAAGTATGTAACCAACGTGAAAAAGAAGATTTAAGACTTCAACATTATTCTCATCAGTTTTAAGCGCACGACGCAGTTTACGCTGTGCATCTGCGATTTCACCGCGGGAGATAAGATATTTTGCATAATCGGTGAAGGATTTTATATGAAAAGGACATTTGTTCACTGCGTTTTCAAAATATTCTTTTGTTAAAATATCATTACCCAGTTTTTCGTAACACTTGGCTATATAATAATTACAGGCACCGTCTGTCGTATCTTCTTTCAAAATATGCTTAAATGCATTTATTGCGCCTTCATAATCTTCTCTTTTATAAGAAACAAACGCTTTGCCTTTTAATGCAAGATAACATTCGGGCTCTTTTTCCAGTTCTGTAAAAATCAAACTTTCCGCCTCATCCAAATTTCCAAAGTAAGCAAGGGTAAGTCCTAAGCCTGCTTTTGCGAATCCTTCATCAGGAGAAAACTCCAGTACTTTTTCAAATTTTTGTTTAGCTTCGTCATACTTTTCAAAATATTGATACATTAAAGCCCATTCATAATACAAATCGGGATTTTGCGGATGCAGTAATACGGCAGAAGAAAATATTTCTTCAGCCTTGTCAAACTCCAACTTTTCCCTATAAACTTTTGCAAGTATTAAGTAAGGATTCAGCATATTAGGATTAAATTCAAGAGCTTTTTTAGCATAAAACTCAGCATTTGCGTAATCTTTTTTAATATACTTTAAATGAGCGTATTCGTAGTTATTAGACTCATTTGGCGCAACCGTAGAGAGAAATTTAAGTTTCAATTCCGCATCTTCATAACGTTCAAGCCTGATTTCCATAATCGCATCAAGAAGCATAGCCATAAAATTATATTTATTAAGTCTTACTGCTTCCACAAATTTTTCATGCGCATTGGCATACTGTTTCTGCTTCATTAAAGCCATTCCCCAGCCGGCAAAAGTATCGGTATTTGAAGGATTAATTTTATTTGCATTCTCAAAGGCTTTTTCAGCGTCTTCAAAGAGTTTGCACTGAATCTGCGAAAAGCCCAGTTTCGACCAAATTTCTTTATCCTGCGGATTTATATTGGCAGACTTTTTATAAGCACGCATCGCATCGTCAAATCTGCCCGTTCTTTCTGCGCAAATTCCGAGATATTTATAAACCAGAGCATCTTCCTGAGGCAGTTCCAGAGCTTCATTCAGGATACTTTCCGCTTCTTTAAAGTTACCGCAATCAATTGATTTTTTCGCACGGTTCACAAACGCCTTTGATGGCAAAGATTGTACAATAGTATCATTTTTATACTTATCTATGGATAAATTCAGATTTTTTATATATTCTCTTATTTTTTTGAAGCGATTAAACAATCTGCCACCTCTCTGAAAGCGCCGTTGCCGCCTTCATTTTTTGTAACCATAATGCCTTTAATTTTTTTGACTGCATCAACCGCATGCGGAACAGTAATCTTATACTTTGCGTAATTAAGACATTCCAAATCGTTTACGTCATCACCTATATAAACATATTCGTTCTGGGTAAGCGAATATTTTTCAACTATAGATTGTAGAACATTTATTTTAATTCTTATATCCTGATGAACTTCTTCAATCAAAAACTTACGAGCGAGCAAATCAATTGCGGAATTTTTCTCCCCTGAAATAATCGCCATTTTAATATCATTTTTCTTCAAAAGAGAAAAACCCATCACATCTTTAAAATTAAGCTTACGGCTCATAGAAAAATCATCACCGATATAAACGCAGTTATCTGTGACAATTCCGTCAAAATCGGTAATAACCATTTTGATAGTATCAGGGAGTTTAATCTTTCTCATCGGTACTTCCTTTAATGTATTAACATAAAATCCTTTATCTGCTATAATTGTACCACAAATATTAAATTTCTTTTAAGAAAGGTTCATGTTATGCTCTGGTATCTTATAAATTTAGGAATAATCGCCGTATTTGTAGGTTTGTTTTTAATTACAAGGCAGACAAATAAGCGTTGGTCAAAAATTAACGACTATCTCGGCACCGTAACCAACACGGTTAACTCAATCCGTTACGGCAACCTTTCGACAAAAATTGAAAAACTTGAACACCCTACATATCAAAGCGTTACCGACAGTATTAACCGAATGGTCGAAACTCTTAACGACCGCGAAAAAATGATTATCGAATATCAGGCTGAATTAATGCGTCAGAACAAACTTCTCGAATCAGTAATCAACTCGCTTTCTGACGGAATTCTAATCGTAAACGAACAGTTACAAATACTTCGCGCGACTCCGCAAATCAGCGAATGGTTTGGAATCAAGGGACATGACATTATCGGAAAACATATTACTGACTTTCTTCAGTTTACGGAAAAATTTTCACTGGACAGACTTAACAACAAAGATGTTTTCATCAAACATACTCCTACTAATAATTTTATTATCAGTTCAATAAAATTATCATTGGATGACAACAAAAAACGCTACGTTCTTATCATAAAAGACATAACAAACGAACGTGAAATTGAAACATTAAAAGAAGATTTTGTCGCAACTCTTACGCATGATTTGAAAGTTCCGATTGTTGCGGAAGCAAATATTCTCGAATTTCTACTGTCAGGTAAGTTCGGCGAAATTAACGAAAAACAAAAAGTCGCTCTTAAAAATATGAAATCTTCCAATAAAGAGTTAATTGAACTTGTACAAATTGTACTTGAGACTTATAAAATCAATGAAAAAGGATTTAAACTGTTAAAAGAAAATATCAAACTCAACGGATTTATCACGGAAATTATTAAAGATATTACGCCATTCGCATCATTGTCTGGATTGAAAGTTAATTTCAAAGAAGGTCGGGATATAAAAGTTACGGCAGACGCTATGCAGCTTGAGCGAGTTATAAAAAATCTTATTAATAACGCAATTGCACACAGCAACACAAAAAAAGATATTGATATTTCAACAGGTGAAATTCCGGGATTTATCACAATTTCTGTTACTGATTACGGACAAGGTATCCCGCCTAAAGAACTTAAACTTATATTTAATAAATATTATTCTGCATCAAAAAAATTCCGCAAAATCGGAACAGGATTGGGTCTGTATTTGTCTCAACAAATCATTCGTTCTCACGGCGGCGAGATAAGTGTCGAAAGCGAAGAAAACGTACGCACTGAGTTTTGTATCAAAATTCCGTCGTAAAAGATGCCTGTTAGGCGATTATATACTTATAGGTTGAAAGCTTTGCTTTCAACTGCAGCCATTTGATTTCGCGTCGCAATGCGACGCTGTGATTCAGTGTGTTTTCCTTTTCTTTGGTTCAGTTTCTTTTCCTTTTGCCTCACAATCAAAAGGAAAAGAAATGAACTGCGGGGTGCGGGGCGGCATTTGCCCCGCATAAAAAAATACAAATATCTAATATTACAATATTAAAATGGCTAATTTTATAGTATAATCCATATATGAAAGATTTTTTAATAGGGCTTTTAGACTGGATTTATAAGAAAAAGTGTTACTTTTGCAAATCCTCGCAAGAATGCGTTATGATGTGTTCAAAATGCTATGACGAAATGGATTTTCTTCCCGCGAAAGTTAATCGTATTATCGAGGGTAAAAAAGTTTACTGCGCAGGGATATATGCAAAAATTCTGCAAAAAATGATTCGCGGCCTGAAATACCATAATAAAAAAGACCTGGCATACTTTCAGGCAAAATTTATGTACGAATACTGGCAAAATATAACAGATGAGAATGATTTCCAAATCGTTCCCGTACCTATTTTTCACAAACGAAAAAAACAAAGAAAATATAATCACATGGAACTTGTCGGAATTGAGCTTTCAAAACTCGGAGGTTACACATATAATCCTGATTTGATAGAAAGAATAAAAGACACGCGCCCGCAATATAAGCTTACCAAAATACAACGCGCAGAAAATCTTTCAAATGCATTCAAAGTCAATCGAGACAAACTGCAATCAGGTAAAATTCTCATTATAGATGACATTTGCACAACAGGTTCAACTTTTGAAGAAATGATTAAAGAATTCAAGAAAAACAGACTTGAGGATATTGTCTGTCTTGCTACAACAACCCCTTTTGAGGAATAAATGATACTTAAAGAATTTTCAAAATATCTACAAGAACATAACGAAGATTTGGCTGCAAATAAAGTTTCTGCCACCAAACTTTTGTGTGAATGGATTAAGATAGTAATAAACAAAAATCCCAAAAACCATGCCGACAAAATCGTTCATAAAGAAATAATGCTTGCTGAAAATGCAGCAGGAGACTTTTTTATTGTAGGTAAATCAGAAAGCGGAAGGACTCTTGTTAAAGCGCTTTATAATTTTGCACTTAGTTATGAACATTATATTATGAGCCGCTGGCTTCAGGATAAAAAACCCGAAGATTTTTTTAACAAATAAAAATATATACCCGCTCAGGTAATTTCTTTTAAAAATTGTTATTCATACAATAATTATAAAGTTAAGGGGGATTACACAAAATGACATCATCAATCTATGCGGCACCTACAAGTCAACTGAAAGGACTAAACAATCTTTTTATAGAGCTTACCGAAAAAAATTGCAATCAGCGATGCAGGCATTGTTATATAGATTTTCCGCTTTCAAAAAAGGTAAAAGATTTTATTTCTATTGATACAATCAAAAAAGCACTTAATGATACAGTAAATGAAAATCTTCAATGTATATATCTTACGGGTGGCGAACCGATGACACATCCCGATTTCAACAGCATTTTAAGATTATGTCTTAAACGCTCCAGTGTTTGCATCTGCACAAACGGAAGCTTTATCAATGAAAAAAAAGCCCGTTTCTTAAAAAGAGTCGAGGAAGAAAGCAATTTTGAAATAATCTTCAAACTCAGTATTGACCACTACAACGAAGTAAAAAGCGATGATATAAGAGGTCGCGGTACATACAGACAAGTTTTACACGCAGTGAAAAGTTTAATAAAATATGAATTTAATCCGATTCTTTGCATAACTAATTATTATAAAGAAGATAAAAACGTAATATTGGAAGAATTCCTAAAAGTATGCAATAAAATAGGTTTTGAAGCAGGACCGCAAAATTTTGTTATAAACGAATACTTTGACAAAAACCGACCTGAAGAAATTGAATCATCAGATTGGGACGGACTTGACTGTGAATACGGAAGAATCCTTACGGCGAAAGGCATATACACCTGCCCGTTCCTTTCAAACGACCACCGGGGTCGATGCGGAAGTGACTTTACAGACTATTCAAAAAAGGCATCCCTTGAATCTCCGCTTTGCGCAACGTGCATAAAAAATAAAACTCCTTTCTTCGGTATAAATTTCTCAGCATTCTCGCAGCAGTAACAAAAAAGCCTTCCTTTCGGAAGGCTTTTAAATTTAAACTTTTTTCGCATAAAGCTTCAAAGTGAAATTAACCAGTAACAGGGTTTTGTTTTTCGAATAAGGAATAATTTCAATCTTAGCTATATCAAGGAAATGTTCATGCTTATACAAATCTTTGAGAAAACTCTCAAAATTCTTGTATGTTGCAACCATCTGCATGGAAAGTGTACAAGCACTCAAAATATTGGAAGCACCTTTTACAAAGGTATCATCAGGAGAGTTGTAATCGTATTTTACGGATCTGGTTTTAATAGAATTTGCCTGAAGCAAACGCAAAATATCATCAAACTGTCCTGCGACAATACTTTCTGCATCAAGTCCGCTTTCCATTGGCTTGTACATATCTTTGGAAGAACCGATATTTGAATCGGCAGCTTGAATTGCAGCCTGTTTTTTAGTATCAAGAATACGTTCCTTTTCTCCGAGGGTAGCAGATTGTGTCTTATATTGGCTTGAAGATTCCGAAACAGCTTGTATTGACGGAATCATTTTCGTAAAAAGCAGATAAAAGACGACAAAAACCATAACGCCTAGAATCATAAACGATTCTTTAAATAACATTAATTTTTCTTTATCCATATCAGAATTTTATCCTTTTATAATTTTAATTACCTGCGTTTGGCAAAGGTTGATTGCTGACCAGACCGTTTGGATTTTGTCCTGCGGCATTCTGATTATCAGCATTAGCTTCGCCTTCTTTTTTACCGTTTCCTGCATTCAGGAATGCGCTTAATTGATTACTGTCCATATTAGTAATTTCAAATTCGTAATTACTTGAACCTGATGAAGATACTAAATCGTCAAGAGACGCAGCTTGCATTTCCAATTTTTGAAGCCTCAATTTTGTGAAAAGCAATGAATCTTTCATATTTTTGAAGAACTGATAAACATCCTGAACATTAGTAGCTGCACCTTTGATATCAACCAATCCGTCACCTTGAGTCATAAAATAAGTAATCCATACGGTATCGGGAATGGTTTCACCGATTGCAGTATAACTTAAAAGTTTAGCACGATTGTTTTTCAAAACAATATCTACTTCACTTTTCATATTAAAACCGGTTGAACTTGAATTTTCTGAATCAAGCTTGGAAACTTCTTCATCAATAGCCTGAATTTTCGAAGTCACTTCACCAAGTTTTTGTTGAGAACTTTTTTCAAGGTTTGGCAGAAGCAAGAATGTAATTAGCAATACAGGGATTAAGACAACTGCAAACGCCATTATCGCAATATTTCTTGCACCTGACGGTGTTATTTCATAAACCTGGTCACCGATTCTTACCGGAAGCGGTGCGTCAGAAGCTCCGCCTCTGCCTGTCGAAGTTGTTTTTATGAATTCAAACTTCAGCGGGAAATTTGAATATTGAATAGCGGCAACCCCGACAATCTGCATAGATATTTTCAATACGTTATCAGGTAAGACATCCAAACTTACAGGCATTATTTCATGCTTTTTAAAACTGTTGTTTTCAAAGAAATCAACACTGCCGGCACCTTGCAACTTGGACGCCAAAAGTTCTGCACTGACCATATCCGTTTCAGAAATTATATAAAGATAATTTGCAGGATAGCTCATAAGAGTAATCTGTGCAGACGCATTGATTGCATTATAAATATCATCGCCTTCAAAAGTTTTGATAGCGAGAGGTTCTTCATAATAATCAACAACTGTCTTACCTACCAACGAAATAAGAGAGTATCCCGTTGAATTAACTATCATGAGGTTCCATGTAACATTGTCCTGCATTTGAGCTTCAGTAAGCCCGGTAAAATCAAGTGCTCTCAGATAAGATGACACTGAAACATCAATTCCCGTAAGAGTCGAACCCAAATCGGCAAGAGCATTTCTTATATTATCAATAACAGGAGCTTGAACTGCCGAATAGAGAACTTTTCTATTTTCGGAACTTTGTCCCGGGGTATTGATATCCTGCCAAGCAACAACAGGTTCCATGCGTCTGAAAATATAGGTTTGCTCAACTTCCGATGTAATACTCGTCTGTATAGCTTCATCCGAAAGAATAAGCGGCAGACTAATCGTTCCGAGAGATACCAGCGGAATATTAACGACAACATTACACTTAGGATTAAGCTGTAATTCAGTATACATATCAGTTACGGCTTCTTTAAAAGCTTCGTAATCGGCTATATCCTTGGATGTTTCATTATAAGCCAATTCTCTTACGGCATACGCCTTAACTGATTTGTTTGTTATGTCCAGTTGACACATTTCCAACCCGACACCCGGAGTAACTGAGAGATATACATACTCTTGAGAACCTCCGCTGCCAAATTGCGACATCATTTTGCTTAAAAAATCTTCACTCATCTTCTTAATTTTTCTCTATAATGTAACTAATTCTTATTTTTATTATACAATATATTTACAGGATTAATCAAATTTAACAAAAATTTACACTATATGGAGGAGAGCCTTTATATGAACCCTATTATAACCGAAATTAAGAAGCTGAAACAAGAAAAAAATGCCGTAATACTTGCGCACTGCTATCAAAATGTTGAGATTGACGAAGTTGCGGATTTTGTAGGCGATTCTTTATATTTAAGCCAGATGGCGGCAAAAACCGACGCTGATATAATTGTTTTTGCGGGAGTATATTTTATGGCACAAACCGCAAAAATACTTAACCTTGACAAAAAAGTTTTATTGCCCAGACTGGAATCCGGATGTCTTATGGCAGATATGATTAATTTGCAGCAACTAAAAGAATTCAAATCAAAACATCCGAACATACCGACAGTTTGTTATATTAATTCTACGGCAGAGGTTAAAACCGAATGCGATATTTGCTGCACAAGTTCAAATGCCTTAAAAATAGTAAAAAGCCTTAATTCGGAAAAGGTTCTGTTCCTGCCTGATACATATTTGGGCAAATGGGTAGAATCTCAACTTGATAACACGGAAGTTATAACATATCCGGGTTATTGCCCTACACACTTGAGAATTAAACCCGAAGATATTCTCGCGGCAAAAGAAAAATATCCTAACGCAAAAATTCTTGCACATCCGGAATGCCACAAAGAAGTTGTTAAACTTGCAGATTATGTAGGCAGCACTACGGGAATTATGAAATACGCAATAGAAAGTAATGAAAAACAGTTCATTATTTCTACCGAAAAAGGTGTTGTAGACAGATTAAAAAGAGATTATCCGCAAAAAGAATTTATTCTTATTAAAGATAATATTATTTGTCCGAACATGAAATGGCACACTCTTGACGATATTTATAACGCACTCAAAAAAGAAGAACACGAAATTAACGTCGATAAAGAAATTGCACAAAAAGCAATCAAATGTATCGACAGAATGCTTGAGGTTTCAAAATAATGAATGACGTAATTTTCGGTAAAAACTCGGTTATGGAAGCCTTGATTTATGGCACAAGAGAAATCAACAAAATTATTATTTCAAAAAATATCCACAGCGATAACAAAATCGAAAAAATCAAAGACCTTGCACGCGAACGCGGAATTATTTTTCAATTTGTGGCAAAAGAAAAATTCACCGAATACGCAGAATTCAACCATCAGGGAATCATAGCACAGGTTTCACCTATAAAATACACTGATTTTGACGAGTTTTTGGAACAAAATCATGAAAATTCATCAGTCGTCATCCTCGACGGAATAGAAGATTCGCATAACCTCGGCGCAATTATAAGAACCTGCGTATGCGCAGGAGTAAAAGGAATAATAATTCCGTCAAGACGCAACGTTCAGGTAAATTCCATAGTTGAAAAAACAAGTGCCGGCGCGATTAACCATATTCCGATTATAAAAGTAAACAGCCTGACCAACGTAGTCCAAAAATTGAAAGAAAACAACTGGTGGGTAATTGCAACGGACGCTTCCGCAAAAGATAATTATTATAATGTTAATTATACAGACATGAATTTTGCAATAATCATGGGCGCAGAACATGCAGGCGTTTCAAAATCATTGCTGAAAGCTTCGGATTTTATCGTAAAAATCCCAATGGAAAACGACTTCAATTCATTGAACGTTTCCAACGCACTTTCCGCAATAATCTTTGAAACCGTGAGACAAAAGTTAACACAAGGACAAATTAAAAAATAACGTCTATAATATATATATAAACGGAGAGCTTTTAATGAAAAAAGAAATAGAAAAACTCGGTATGCTTACGGATGATATCTCAGAAGAGGGAGTGGACTTTACTCAACTTCAACAGGAAGAAGAAGACGAAGACGTTCTTCATTCGGTAGAAGATCCGAAAGTTCAGGAAAGCTTATCATCAGTAAGTTCTGATGACAGCGTAAAAATATATTTACAACAAATAGGTAAAATCCCGCTCCTTTCAACAGAACAGGAACTTGATCTTGCCAAACAAATTTATGAATCACAAAGTGAATTTGCAAAAAACCTTCTGGTTAACGCAAACCTCAGACTGGTTGTCAGTATTGCGAAAAAATACATCGGACGCGGATTGTCTTTTCTTGACTTGATTCAGGAAGGTAACCTCGGTTTGATGAAAGCCGCAGGAAGATTTGATTATACAAAAGGATACAAGTTTTCTACCTACGCAACCTGGTGGATTCAACAATCAATAACCCGCGCAATCGCAGATAAGGCAAGAATTATTCGTCTGCCTATCCACATGATTGAATCTCTCGGAAAAATCAGAAGAACTACAATTGATTTAACAACAGAACTCGGACATTCTCCGAGCAAACAGGAAATTGCATACAGACTCGGAATTTCTGTCAGCAAATTGAATTCAATAATAAAATCCGCACAATCAACAATCAGTATGGAAACACCTGCGAATTCCTCGGAAGATTCGTCAAAAATCGCCGACTTTATCGTTGACGATACAACGATTACGCCTGACAGCAGAGTTTCGCAGGAAAACCTCTTTGAAGATATCCGAAAAATGTTGAGCCAATTAAGCCAGAAAGAACGCGATGTATTAATCCTTCGCTACGGATTGGATAACAACGGAACGAAAAAAACTCTTGATGAAATAGGTTCTCAATACGGAGTTTCAAGAGAAAGAATCCGACAGATTGAAAACAGAGCAATCGCTAAACTTAAAAAACTCTGTAAAAACAAAAAATTAACAGTAGGTTTGAAAAATTACTTCGGTGAATAAAGAGGCTTAAAAAGCCTCTTTTTTATTGTTTAGTGTTCATCTCGTTATGAAACGCCGGAATAAATTCACCTAAAATAAGTTTGTACTCCTGACTTTTTTCTGAAAGAAGTCCTGCTAAAAAGTGCATTTTTTCTGCTGCATCAGGCAAGTCCGAATTATACTCGCCAAAATCTTTGAGTATATGTATAAGCATGCTGATTTCTTCAAAAGTTCTAAATCATACACTCTATCCCTTAAACTTTTAGAATAATTGTTCATTTTATAACTCCAAATTAATTTTTATCAATAGTAGTTGATTGTATATCAACTATAACCGCTAAAAATTTAAATGCAATCACTTTATAATGGAGGTTAATATGAATAAAAAACAAAAACTTGAAATTTTAGCAACAAACATCAGAAAATACAGAGCCGTATGCCGTTTTTCTCAAGAAGAACTGGCTGAACGCGCAGACTTGACTCAGCAATATATCTGCTCGTTAGAAAATGCAAAAGCCAATCCGACTTTTATGGTATTAACAAGACTGACGGAAGCTTTGAATATAGATTATAACGATTTATGCAAGTAACCTTGATTTTTCGGGTTCTTTGTAATTTAATATAAATACAGCAAATTTTTATTTGCGAGTTTTTATAGAAAGAAGACAATATTAAATTGCCTAAAAATATTACATTAGCAAAATTTGCAGGTTTCTGCTACGGTGTAAAACGAGCCGTAGAAACCGTAAAAAAATTGAAAGCTGAAAATCCGAATACAAATGTCTCCGTTCTTGGAGAACTTATTCATAATACGGATGTAATCAAAGAACTCGAAGAGCTTGGGATTAAAACATTGAAGGAAATACCAACCAAAGGTGACGGTATTTGTGTAGTCAGAAGCCACGGAGAAAGCCCTGAAGTAATCGAACAGATTAAAAACGCAGGCTTTACGCCCGTTGATTTGACCTGCCCCGATGTAAAAAAAGTTCAACAAACAGCAATCGAACTTGCCAAAAATGATTACTACGTCGTAATTGTCGGCAAATCCGAGCACCCGGAAGTTATTGCAATCAAAGCAAATGCAAAACTCTGGAGCAGCAAAGTTGTGGTTGCAACGGAAATCGAGCAGCTTAAAGAATTCGAAAAAGAAATCAAAGCTCACAAAAAAGTAGGCGTGGTTGTACAAACTACTCAAAGAATTACTACATTGAACAATATTGTTAATTATCTTACTTCTATCGCAAAAGAAATTCATATTGCAAATACAATTTGTCAGAGCACTTCCATGCGCCAGACAGAAGCGAAAGAACTCGCAAAAGAAAATGACCTTGTGATAGTCGTCGGTTCCAAAAAGAGTGCAAATACAACCCACCTCGCGGAAATTCTAAAAGATATTACAAAAACAATTCACATCGAAAACGATACCGAATTGGAAAATTACAAAGAATTGATTGAAAAATCAGAAAAAATCGGTATAACTGCCGGAGCCTCAACTCCGCAAACAATTATCGAAAAAGTTATTAAAAATTTAGAAAAAGGAGAATAATACAAAATGACAACAACATTAGAAAAAACAAACATGGCTGATGAATTCGAAAGATTATTAAACGAATCTTTCTCAAAATCATACTCAGTAGCCGATATCGTTGAAGGTACGGTTATGAAAAAAGACAGCGAAGGCTATCTCGTAAGCGTTCGCGGCGCTAAAACAGAAGCTTTTCTTCCTAACAAAGAATTGCCTTCTGCCGAAGCTGAATCAATCGAAGCCGGCGACGTTAAAGAATTCTACGTTCTTAAAGAAGAAAACGATGCCGAAGGTATGCTTCTTTCTTTGAAAAGACTTGCTTTTGCTCAAGCATGGGCTCAACTTAACGACGCTAAAGTTCAAGGCGATACAATACTTGCGAAAGTTGTTTCTGTTGTTAAAGGCGGCGTTCTCGTTGACGTTGCTGACCTCAAAGGTTTCATTCCTTCTTCTCAATTGAGAACAGGAACTCCGTTTGACGGGCTTATTGATACAAAAATCGAAGTTAAAGTTCTTGAAGCTGATCCTAAGAAAAATAAATTAATCCTTTCTCAAAGATTGGCTGTAGCTGAACAAAGAGACCAGGTTGTTGACAACATCCTTTCAACTCTTGAAGAAGATATGGTTGTAAAAGGTGAAGTTGTAAGAATCGCTGATTTCGGTGCATTCATCGACATCAACGGCATTGACGGACTTCTTCCTATCTCTGAAATTTCTTGGCAAAGAATTAAACATCCTTCAGACGTTATTTCTCTCGGAGAAACTGTTGAAGTTAAAATTATTAAAATTGATAACGAATTAAAAAGAATTTCACTTTCATTGAAAAGAATGGGCGAAGATCCATGGCAACAAATCGAAGGTCAATTCGAAGAAGGACAGGTAATCACCGGTACTGTTAACAAAGTTACAGGTTTCGGCGCATTCATCAACATATTCCCGGGCGTAGAAGCATTACTTCCTGTTTCTGAAATGGCTGAAGAAAACATCAACCCGTTCAACAAATTTAAAGTTGGTGACAGCGTAGAAGTTCTTATCAAAAAATTCACTCCGCAAGAACACAGAATTGCGTTGAGCGTAAAAGACATTAACAAAGACGCTGAATAATTATAAACTGCATACATTAAAGCCGACCTTTACGGGTCGGCTTTTTATCTACAAATTTTGCACCTCTCTTATGTTTTTTCTTATGCGTTATAAAACATATTCTTTTTATTAGGATATATCGCGCTCATTCTCGGGTAAAGCGTACTTTTTGCAAACCCGTACGGATTAGATTGATACTGAACCGTTTCATTTTCAAGCTGTTGCTGCTTGCTTGAACGAGAAGACGATACTTTATAATTATTTTTCCCAAGAGTTTCTTCAGCTTTTTCAATCACGTCATCAGAAAAATGTATTAAAGTTTTATTTGAAATAACGTATTCTGCAGCAAATTTACCGTCTTTACCGCCTTTTTGAAGCATTATATTAATTGTTGAATATAAAACATCAGGAGACTTACCCAATGTTTGCAAAACATATTTACCCAACCCTTGTTGAACAAGACCTTTAATCATGCTTGAATTATACTTGCAAAGTTTTGAGATAACATCTTTAAGCTGTGTATCAGAAAGCTGAGACAGCAAATTATAACGCCCTGCATCTGTCGCTTTCATAAAATAATTTACGTAATATTCTTTCTTTTCAGTTTCCGAAAGATTTTTAATCTCATCGGCTTCGGTTAAGTTTTGCGTAATTTTCTTATTTTCAATAATCGCATCAGCATAAGCTCTTGCAGCATCTTGAACCGTACGAGCCTCGGTTTGAGCGCGCGAAGCGTCCATCGTTGCTTTCCCGATAGTTTTTTCGGCAGTTTTGACGGCTTCTTTTGAGCAAGATTCCAATTGGCTGTTGCAAGCATCTATTGCTTTTTGATTGCCTGTATTATAAACAGATTTAATTGCGTCAGCCTGAACAGAAGTGTCCAATCTGTTAATATTAGATGAAGAATACTCAAGCACCTCGTCATGTTTAGAAGTCATTGTAGTATTAAACATTGCGAGTTGATTATCTTTATCGCATTCCGGGATAACTTCAACCCACGCTTTTTGAACTTCAATTTGCTCTGCTTCATCAAGTTCTTCTGAAGCGTTAAAACCTCGATTAAAAAATTCAGTCTGAGAGTTTTTGGCTATATAAGGAGTTGCTTTGCTAACAGCTTTTTGCAAATTTGCACTTTTCGGATTTGCTTTAAGCATAGCGTCTTGCATTTCAAGCTGTAATACGCCATCAGCTTCTTTGCCTTCTGCCGGTTTATAAATTTCAGGAACAATCTCTAAAACATGCGGTTTCGAATCCGCTCTGACTGCTGCAGCTTCCGCCGATTTAATTTTTGATTCGTTATTATCAGTATTTTGAATCAAGCGGATAGTATTTTCGTTATATTGTTCACCGGCATCCATTAATACTTCGGCGGCTTTAGAAGTATCGTTTTTGGTTCCTTTTAAGTTATCAACCAAAGTATTTGTGTCCTCAGTATTACCGGTATTAATAGTAGCTTGAGCCAAATCCCCAATGGCATTGACGCTCATACTATCATTAGCATTTACTGTTGCGACAGTTGTACTTACGGCTTCTTCAACTTTTTGTTTATCTGTTGAATTTAAATTTGCCGTTTTACTTAAAGCTTCAATTATAGAAGCATATGAGTCGTATAATTTTGTATCATTATTTTTTCTATCAATAGATTTTAAAGCAATATTCAGAGCGACAAGTTTATTCTTATCACCGCGAAGAATTTCTCTTGCCATTATTTCTTTAATTTCTTTTTCTGATTTGCCATGTAATTCTTTATTGATAAAATCAGAATATTGTCTGATTACTTTTCTATCATTTGTATTTAAGGTTGCAAAATCAATATTATGTTCTTTTGCGTAACGTTCACTTAATGATAGTTCTTTATCGCTTTTAATAATATTGGAAATAGCTTTTTGGGTAGAAAAATTCTTTCGTTCTGCAACAAGTTCATCATGAGAATAAGCAAGTGCTGTTGAGTTATATATTTTTGAATTTGTTGTATTATTTGCTTTGTCTAAATTTACTAAAGTGTCCAATAAAAGTTTATTATTCTCAGGAGCATTACTTAAGATATCAACTCTTAATATTTCTTGAATTTCATCAGCAGATTTATCTTTTAAAGCATTTTGAATATATTCAGAAAATTGTTGTTTTACTTCTTCAGAGGCATCGGAGGTTAATGTTGCAAGTTCAATATTATTTTCTTTTGTATATTTTTCAATAAGCGAACTGTATTCTGAAGCGTCATTATAAGCATTTCTTATTTCATCAGCTTTATTAGCATTATCTAAAGCTGTAGCATACGTTTCAATTCTCCTTATTTCTCTGTTAATTCTATTATTATTTGAAGAATAGTCCATATCTGCATCAGCTTTTTCACCTTGAGATGCATATTTATTTGAAAGTTGTTGAACTTCTCTGAATGTATTAACTTCTGCTTCAATTTTGTCTGCAAAGGAAAGTTTTTCAAAATCTTCTTTTGAATACCCTCCAACCATTTTTAAGGCAAAATCGTTAACAAAACTTTTTATTTCTCTTTCTTTTTTCTTGTCAGAATAATTGTTCCAATCTTCTTCCGAAATATTTTTTGTTTCTTTTATTTTATTTTCAATCAAACCAATAACGGCAGCTTCTTTTTCTTCTGGAGTGAAGTTTTCAAATTCGCCCTTAAACTTTGTTGAAAAATAGTTGTGTACTACATTTAATTTTTGTTCTGCAGTAAGAGCTTTCCATTGTTTGGTTGACATTGAAGCCAGCAATGTATCAGAAGTATCAAGATTGATTTTAGTATTTGCAAGCTGAGCCGCACTATCCGGGATTAAATCAGAAACTTTTGGAGGTTCCAATTTTGATACTAAAGCCGCGTCAAACTTAGGTTTTATCGGAGCATTTGCATCCGTTCCGCTTGCAGCATTCTGTGCAGGCTGAGAAGGTGATTCATTTTCCAAAGAAGGAGCCGTTTCAGCGGTTTCAGCCAATGGCTGCGGTTCGGGTTCTGCAGAAGGAGTTTCTGTAACGGAAGCATTAGCGTTCTCAACTTGAGATTCTTGCTGAGAAGACGAAATATTTTGCATAGTATGATCTTCAAATTGCTTCCACTGTGCTTGTTTTTGTTCAATTGGCAAAGAACGCCAATTTTCAACCGCAACAGTGTCATCAGGATCAATTCCTAAAAATTGCAAAAGTTTTATTTCATCTTCGGGTAAAACTTTCTTCTTATCTGAGGTAAAAACAGTTGAGCCATCAGATTTATTTGACGGAGACGCATTAGATGTATTGGTTGCCGAGGTTGTTCTTCCTGGTGCGCCGGCTATATTCATTTTATCATAATCTGACATTCTTTTTCTCTCTGTTTTTTGTACCTACACATGTAAAAACTTGCAAAAATACTGAATTTCAACATGCTTTATAATTTTTACAAAACTTTATATCATACCCGAACGGCTATATTTTATTCATTTTTATAAATTATACCATTTCCTGCAACAAACTTATCATCATCTGCAGATTCCAGTTTATAAGCATTGTTAAACATTTCAGTACCGATAAGCGATTTTAAAACCTGAATAAGTTTTTCATCTGCAATTACGTGTTTACCTGCTTTAGGATGACTTAAATTTACCTGTTCGTATGTAGTTTGACCTATAGGTCCATAATTTTCCATAGACAAATTATGAGATTTTATTGCATCTACTTTCATACGAGGCACACCGCTTCTTTCTAGAGAGAGGGCTTCATAAGTTGTT
>CAOJDT010000015.1 GCA_948433295.1 uncultured bacterium | reverse complement strand
AATTCTGATTTTTATAACTTTAGTTGTAAATTTCCCATACTAAAGTATGAAATTTTGTAAAAATCATTAAAGTTTTTTCAAGGTTGTGCCGTAAGTTATTACAAAGGCATGCAAGTAGAAGGAAAAATTAATGAAACATAAAGATGAAAATAGCGGAGTTTCGTTGTTCGGACAGTCAGAATATCTTATGGAGAGTGATCCGATTGAGGAAATTTTTGCTCTGAATCTGGGAGACTTTTTATCAGAACACTTGATATCTGAAGACCTTGCAAAGAAAATAGGTTCTAATGTTAAAGATAAAAAAGAGGGTTTGAAAAATCAATTAAGAGAATTGATTTCCATATATTCTCTGAAAAATACTCTCTGCGTTTTGAATTTTGATACTCAGGAAGATTATGCAATCTATACTTCGATTGCTCATTCCATTGTTCGTATGCTTGAAACCGATAATTGTAATATTTATCTCTCCTATGAATTTACAAAAGGGATAGATAACGATAATGATTTGGTACTTGTTGGAACCACTGTGGAAAGTGTTAAATGTAAAGGCTTTAATCTTGATGACAATTCTATTGTCAGTGTTTCTTTTATAGAACAGGATACCATTGCGAAAGATAATGTTACTGCAATTTCAATGCACTGCAATTCAAGAAATGTAGGCGTTATAGTTCTGGAAAGCCCTGAACCGATTCAGAAAGAATACCTCAGGCTTATTGAAAGTATTGCGAACCTTTTTGCAACCTCTATGACTTTGCAGGGTGAAATTGATACTACCAACAAACTTATTGAGAGCGAAGATTCAAGCGTAAGCGATATGCAGCATGAAAGAGCTGAATTGACGGCGCTTATCGGTGACTTATGCGATTTTCAACAGGAATTTGTAGAAAATCTTGCAAATGCTGTTGATGCAAAAGGTCAGTATACTGTTTCACATTCTAAAAATACAGCGAACCTTGCGCGTCAAATCTGTCGTCAATTAGGTTTGAACGAAAAAACTACCGATTTGATTTATTACGCAGGTTTATTACAAAACATCGGTAAGATTACTCTTTCTGAAAAAGTTTTCGCTACAAACGGAAAACTTACGCCTGAAGAACTCCAGAAAATTCAAAACCACTCAAATATCGGCGTAAACTTGTTGATGAATATAAACTTCCTTTCAGAAGTTGTTCCGTATATCAGCTACCAGAAAGAACGAGTTGATGGTTCGGGTGAGCCCGAAGGGCTTAAAGGTCAATCTATTCCGCTCGGTTCAAGAATTATCGCTGCAGCTGATGCGTACAGTGCTATGACATCTGACAGACCATACAGAAAAGCCATGCCGCAGGAAAAAGCGCTTTTGATTATGAAAGAAGAAGCCGGCAAAAAATGGGATGTTGATGTTGTTAACGCTCTTGAAAACACTCTAAAATAATCGACAATGAACATATATAAAAAGCAGTACAGTAAAATCTTCTGTGCTGTTTTTTATTTTTGGTTTATAATTTTTGAGAGGGAGAAATTATGAACAAAGGTTTATTTATTACATTTGAAGGTGCTGACGGCTGCGGTAAAACTACTCAGCTTATGAAGCTTGCGAAATATTTAACTGAAAAGAATTTTGAGGTTGTAATAACTCGCGAACCCGGGGCAAAAGGTTTGGGTGAAAAACTCAGAGAAATCCTTTTGAATTATGACGGTGAAGTTTCATCTCAGGCGGAAGCTTTTCTATTTCTTGCAGATAGAGCGCAGCACATGGATGTAATTGTAAAACCTACAGTTAATGCGGGAAAAATTGTGCTTTGTGACAGGCATACCGACAGTTCGGTTGCTTATCAGGGTTACGGAAGAGGGTTGGATATTGAAAGAATTAATATGCTTAATGATATTGCAACAGGCGGACGTAAACCTGATTTGACCTTTGTTTTTGATGTGGATGTAGAAACCTCAATGGCGCGTGTTGGAAAAGAAAAAGACCGTATGGAAAGCGCAGGCATGGAATTTTTCGACAGAGTAAGAAACGGTTATCTTAAAATTGCGGAAAAAGAACCTTGCCGCGTAAAAGTTATTGACGCAACAAGGTCCATTGATGATATTCATAAAAATGTTGTTGCTGAAATTACCGCAATAATCTAAAACTTGAACGGATAATCCTTAGGAATTTTCCACCGGACCGGTCCGGTTTTATACGCTACCAAAATGGTCTACTCTTACGATAATCGTTGAAAAAACGGCTGAAAAATTTGCCTTACAATCTTATTAAAACTTGAACGGATAATCTTTAGGAATTTTCCAGCCGTTTTCTGCAATAACTTGTGTACAGCCCGCTCCGTTTTTATTTTTGCTGCAGGCTCCGCCGCCGCTTGTATACGGGTGTGGAATAAGTCCTTTTTTAGCATTCCAATAAAATGGGAATGCGTGTACTCCGAATGAAGGAATAAGATTATCTCTGTTTTTAAAAGCTTTTTCGTTTATATAATAATTAATTCCGTTAATACTTAAAGCCATTATTGAACCATCTGTAAAATATACTATAGTAGAAACTTTATTCGCAGAGTTTTGGTTAATGTCTGTTTTGATTTTTAGTGTTTTCATATTTGGAGCAAGATATTTATTAAACCAGACCAAAGTGCTTTCTGAACCCTCCTGACATTCAAGAGTTTCGGCATCTTCGTCTTTAAAAGTACAACTATCGCCCATCGAATCCCAGTATAATTTATCTCCGTGTTCTACTTCACCAAGTTTTACAGCCTGCTGAAAGTTTGAGTAAAATCTTGCAAGAGAAGTTTCTACAACCTGTTTTTGATGGTGTTGAATAAGAGTAGGCAGTGTCATTGCGGCTACGATTCCGATTATGCCTAAGGTGATTAATACCTCAGCTAAGGTAAAACCGCACGTTCGGGATAATCCCCAAAAAATATTTTTCTTCAAAAACGCTTTTAAAAATTTCGTGCTAGGTGTAAATTGTCGTGCTAAGTGATCCCTTGAAATTCGCTCCAGAGTGGTGTTCTGCCTCAGGCAGCCCCCCCCCCCCAAGGTGTTTTAAAGCTATAATTTCTTTTTCCATATAAAATCCTCCAATATTAAGTGCTATTTTTATATTAACATTTTATGGTCTCTTTTTCAACCTCTTCAATCACATTCGGATTTTTGATTACGTCAATGACGTTTGAACCTTTGAAGGTTGAAACTACTTTGATATTTTCTTTGTTTTTGTAATTTTCTCGAGCTAGCAGCGCGCCGACAATTGCTTCCAATTGAGACATTGGCATCATATTTTGAGGGAGTTCTATCCCCCATTCGTTTGTAAGCATTTGCTGCAGAAATTTGCAGTCTGCAGGTGAACGTTCCAGAAAGCACGAGTTAAGGTGCATGCTTTGTCTTGTAAGATAAATTTCAAATCGGTTTACGGTTGTTCCGTTTTCCGCAAGAGTTTTGAAATATTCACTTCCGCGCGTTGCATAACGTTGAGTCCAATTGTCCTGATTAGGAATAAGCGTATTGGTAGAAACCAACTGATAAGGCTTTGAAAGGATTCTCCATTTGCCGTTCAGCATAGTTTTGTCCCACGCCATTGACACGCAGAGTTCAGAATCTTTTGTTGACGGATAGTTATCAAAAAAATGTATAATATCATTCATTTTGTATAACTTATCGACCATAATCAAATTATCGCACTCATCAAAAATCGCAAGCCCCGAATCCATGCTTGAGCCTGATGCTAACGATAAGCCTATAAAATATCTCATTTTTACTCCATAATTTTGGTTGTAATCAAAGGTCCGTCTTCGGTTGCGATTACAGTATGTTCAAAGTGTGCTGAAGCTTTTCCGTCTGCAGTGCTTACTGTCCATTCGTCATCCGCAACCACAACTTCATCACAGCCAAGGTTTAACATTGGTTCGATGGCTATTGCATAACCCTGTTTTATAACGGTTCTGTCGCCGACTCTGTAATTAAATAAAAACGGTTCTTCGTGCATGTTGTGACCTACGCCGTGACCGCCGTATTGTCTTACGATACCGAAACCGCCTTTATTTGCAACATCTTCTACCGCGCCCGAAATATCGTCAAGAGTATTTCCTATACGCATTTGTTCTATGCCTGCATATAATGATTCTTCGGTTGCTTTCATAAGACGTTTTTTATCTTCGTCGATTTCACCGACCGCATAAGACCAGGCGCTGTCGCCTACGAGTCCTCTATAAGTTGCTCCGACGTCAATCGCAATGATATCGCCTTCTTTTACTTTTACATTTTCGTGTGGAATTCCGTGAACCACCTGTTCGTTAATTGATGCACAAATACAGCCCGGAAAACCGTTATAACCCAAAAATGTAGGTATGGCACGATTTTCTTTTATAATTTTGTGTGCAATGTCGTCGAGTTCTTTTGTGGAGATTCCCGGTTCAATTACTTCTTTCATTTTTTGATGCACCAGTGCAACGATATGACCGGCATGGCGCATCAATTTAATTTCTTCTCTTGATTTACGATTAATCATTTATTACCTTTAATAATCTTTCCCAAACTTCATCAATTGTTCCGTTTGCGTCAATAGTTTTTAAAACGCCTTTGTTTTTGTAATATTCAATCAAAGGTGCTGTTTCGTGGAAGTAAGTGTCGAATCTTGCCTGAGCGATTTCTCTAGTATCGTCTTTTCTTTGAACAAGTTCAACTCCGTCGTTATCGCAGTGACCTTCTACTTTCGGCGGTTTGAATTCAAGGTTATAAATTGCGCCGCAGGCAGGGCAGGAACGACGATTTACAATTCTCTCAACAAGAACGTTTGTATCGATATCAAAATAAATTGCTCTGAAATCAACGTCCTGATTTTTATTAAGTTCTTTTTGAATTACTTCAAGTTTGTCTGCCTGTTCAACGCTTCTTGGATATCCGTCGAGGATAAAACCGTCGCGGCAATCTTCTTGTGACAATCTGTTTTTAATAATTTTTGCAACCAATTCTGCAGGAACGAGGTTTCCTTTATCAATAAATGATTTTGCGATAACTCCGTCAGGGGTTTCGTTTTTGATTTCGGCTCTCAAGAGTGAGCCAGTATCAACGTGCGGGAATTGTAAGTATGCTGCTAATTTTTCTGTTTGAGTGCCTTTTCCGCAAGCCGGTGGCCCGAGGAAAATAAGTTCTTTTTTCATGATTTTACTCTTTTCTAAGTTAATATAATTTTCTTCATTTTTAACAATATTCATAATGTCTCTTCCTTTGTTAAATGTACTCTTGCCTTTAGTGTACTACAACGAAAATCGGATTTCAACCGTAAAAAAGCCCCCGTTCGGAGGCTTTTTAAATTATGTATCAATATTTGTTGCGTAGACTGCGTTGGCTTCGATAAAGTCTCGTCGAGGTTCGACTTTATCACCCATAAGTATGTCGAACAACTGGTCACAAAGCATTGCGTCTTCTATACTTACTTTCAACAGGGTTCTTGTTGAAGGGTCCATTGTGGTTTCCCAGAGTTGTTGAGGCATCATTTCACCGAGACCTTTGAAGCGTTGGATTGTCATACCTTTTTGACCTCTGTCGTCGATGATTTTTTGTAATTTTTCAAACGATTTGATTTCGTATTGTTCGGAATCTGTTTCAAGAACAAGTCCGTCTGATTCTTCGATTAAGTAGTCTCTGATTAGAGGGTAAGAGGCTTTTAATCTCTTGAATTCCGAACTCTTAATAATATTCTGGTTAATTATTACGTGTTCTTCTTCGTTTGTATTCAACATAATTGAATATTTAGAATTTTCAGGAGTGTATTTCAACGAAGCTTTGTAATTTGCGGCTTCCTGAATATTGTAATTTTGAGCGTGGTCTTGAAGATAATGATTCAAGTAGTCGATTATTTCGTTCATTTTAGCCTGATCGTCGAAATCTTCAGGTTTAATTTCAGAACGTACGAGACCTCTCAACACAACCGCAGGGAAAAGATTCAAAATCGGGTTGTTGTATGAGTTGTAGAATGTGGACATGTTTTTAACCAATTCTAACAAATCGTCGCCTGTTTTAACTTTTGATTTCAATTTATCCGAAAGGCTTAATGATTTAATTCCGCGTTCTTTAAGCATTTTGTCGAGAGCATGCTCGTCATAGAGGTATTCAACCGTTTTTCCGATTGTAACCTTAAATAACGGCGGTTGTGCAATGTAGACGTAACCGTTTTCGATTAAAGGTTTTGCGTAACGGAAGAAGAATGTCAATAGCAGAGTTCTGATGTGAGCGCCGTCAACGTCCGCATCGGTCATGATAATAATTTTATGATAGCGGAGTTTTTCCAAATCAACTTCGTCTTCGTTTTTGGAAATATTTATGCCGAACGCCTGAACCATAGACTGAATTTCGTTGTTAGCGTAAATTTTGTCAAGTCTTGCTTTTTCAACGTTAAGGATTTTACCTCTTAATGGCAAAATTGCCTGAAACATTCTGTTTCTGCCCTGTTTTGCAGAACCGCCCGCAGAATCACCCTCAACAAGATAAATTTCACATTTTTCAGGCTCACGGTTTGAGCAGTCTGCGAGTTTACCCGGAAGGGTTGAGTTTTCGAGAACGGATTTTCTTCTGGTTAATTCTCTTGCACGTCTTGCGGCTTCTCTTGCTCGTTGTGCCTGAAGTGTTTTTTCAAGAATGTTTTTAGCAATTTTAGGGTTGAATTCAAGCCATTCCTGTAATTTTTCTTTTACTGCGTCTTGAACCGCGCCCATTGCTTCTTGAGAACCGAGTTTTTCTTTTGTTTGACCTTCGAATTCAGGGTTCGGAATTTTAACCGAAACGATTGCGGTCAAGCCTTCACGAACGTCTTCACCAGAAAGGTTCTGGTCTGAGTCTTTAAGGATATTATTTTTTCTCGCATAATCGTTGAATACGCGGGTAATAGAGTTTCTGAAACCTGTTAAGTGGGTTCCGCCCGAGTGGGTGTTAATGTTGTTTGCGAACGAAAGAACGCTTTCGTTATAAGCGTCAGTGTATTGCATTGCAACTTCAACCTGCATAGTATCAACGACTTTATCAATATAAATAGGTTTGTCGTGGAGAACGGTTTTGTTTTTGTTCAAAAATTCAACATAGCTTCCGATACCGCCGACGTAGTGGAAAACTTCTTCTGTTCCTGTCGCGTCAACGTGGAAAATAATTTTCAAACCTTTGTTAAGGAAAGCCATTTCGCGTAATCTGTTTGCGATTACGTCGCAATCGATAACTGTTGTTTCGGTAAAGATTTCAGGGTCAGGCCAGAAAGTTGTTTTTGTACCTGTTTTGTCTGTAGCTTCTCCTTTTTCAACAGGCGCAAGGGGTTCGCCTCTCATGTATTCCTGCGTCCAGACGTAACCTTGTCTTGAAACTTGAACTCTGTATTTTTCTGAAAGTGCGTTTACAACTGAGGCCCCAACGCCGTGAAGACCGCCTGATACCTTGTATCCGCCATCACCGAATTTTCCGCCTGCGTGAAGTACTGTATGAACGATTTCAAGTGCGGATTTGCCTGTTTCAGGTTTAATGTCAACAGGAATACCGCGACCGTTGTCTTCTACGGTAACGCTGTTGTCTTTATGAACCGTAACGTGAATATCCGTACAAAAACCTGCGAGGGATTCGTCAATAGAGTTGTCTACGATTTCGTAAATACAGTGGTGCAAGCCTCTTTGAGATGTTGAGCCGATATACATACCCGGTCTCATTCTTACGGCTTCCAAACCTTCCAATACACGAATATTGCTGGCATCGTAACTTGCAGAGGTTTTGGTTTCGATTTTTTCATTGTTTTCAGGTAAATCAACAACTTCAACCTTCTCCACCTGAGCCGTTACGTTTTGAGTTTCGTCAGTCATTTATAAAATTCTCCCCTTATTAAAAATCTATTCTTATACCTGAATTATAGCACAAACATTTTATTTTGGCTATTTTGTGTCGAAATGTACATGATTTATGTTGAAAATTTTGAAAGAATAGTTTATAATAGTGCCTGAGGCACATCACCCTGACACTATAATACAGGGAAGCACGAGTAATGAAGAAAGGATATAAGGATATGAAAACCATTGATATGACTGCATTTGCGGGGGGGGGGGGCTGACTGAGTCAGAGCCAAACCTTGGAAAGAGCCTTGAAAAATCACTAAGCACGAGAAATTCAATTGGCACGAGAATTGTCGAATCGTTTTTGACAAAAAATGCTTTTTGGGGATTATCCCACCAAACGTGTAACGTCATTGCGGGCTCGACCCGCAATCGCAGAGTCTCTGCGTATGAGGGCTTTACATTAGCCGAAGCCTTAATCACCCTCGGTATAATCGGAATAGTTGCGGCGATGACAATGCCGGCGCTTATTGAAAAACATAATAAAACAGTAGTTGGTACAAGGCTTGCAAAATTTTATTCTAATATTAATCAGGCTGTACGCTTAGCGGAAGTTGAGTACGGGGATAAAAAGATTTGGTGGGAAGATTTGACCGGTGCGCAATTCGACGAAGACGGCAATCCTATAGAAGGAACTTCAAAATCGGAACAATGGTTTAATAAATTTCTTGCGCCGCATTTGAATATTATTAAAAGAAAAACTCTTTCAAACGGAACTTTTATAGTATATTTTTCTGACGGTAGTGCTTTAAAACCCTCATTGGCAACTGAATCTCGTGACTGGCAGTTTTTCCCAAGTAATCCTGATAAATGTTTAGACAAATATTCGCATAACATGCGTCAGGCAAATGGAAAATGTGCGTTTCCGTTTATACTAGCACCTTCACAAAAAACTTTTTTATATCACTATGATAAAGGATTTGAGCCATATAAATATGATTGGAACGGTGACGTTCAAATTTTATACACTGATACGACATACGGTTGCAAGTCGTCTAATACTCATCTTTACTGTACTGCAATTATTCAGCTTAACGGCTGGAAAGTTCCCGACGATTATCCGATAAAGTTTTAAAAGTTTGGTAAATCGGCTAAGACTTATCGGGAATTATATTTTTAAATTTCTCTTTTATAATCTCAACGTAATTATAAAGGAGATTTTTTTATGTCTAAACCTGTTTCAAAAGCAATTTATAAAATTGCCGAAAAGAATAACTCAATGAGAGTTGTAATTTTTACAGAATATTTAAAAATTGACGGCGATATTGTTTTGCCTGAAAAAAGATGTGATGAATGCCACGAAGATATTCTTGCTCTCGAAAATGCCATTGTCTGCCGTTTGAAAGATTATTGTGAATGCGATGATGACAATTGTGACTGCAATGATTATGTATGTTTCCGTTACGATTGGTTAAATGTTAATATTGACGAAATTGTTGCGTTTAGCATTCTTCAGTAAAAATTTTTCCGCGCGTACTTCTGTGCAAAAAGCACCCTTTTATTAAGGGTGCTTTTTAAAGTTTTCGTTCTGTTTATTAAAACTATTTAAGTCTTACGTTTAAAGAAGTTCCTTTTTTAGAAATTTCAACTTTGTCTTCTCTTGCTAACCAGCCAAGACCTAAGTCTGCGAAGTTTCCTTTAAGGTCTAATTCTTTTTTGATTTTTGAGAATGTAGCTTCTCCGTTGTTGTTCAAATAGTTGTAAATTTGACCTGCTGACATTCCGATTTGTTCTTGTAATTCTTGCATTTCTACCTCCGACTTTCCTTGCAAATACTTATGCAAATTTGTATTGTTATCTATGTTTAAATACTAGACTAAATTTCAAAAAAAGGCAATAGTTTAACAATACTAAATTATTTGTAAATTTCACACTTATTTTTATGATAAAATACTCTATAAAGAGGATTGTTTTGTGATTATTGACGGAAGTGTTTCATCTGAAAAAAACGGAATTTTGATTGATAAATATGTGTCTCTTCTTAATTCGGGAATTGAGGCGTCGAAAATTCTCGTGCTTGTCCAAAATTCTAATTTGAAAAATAAATTTGTTAATGAAACATTAAAAAAAATAAAAATTGATTGCTTTGAAAAATTACAAGTTTATTCGTTTTTCGGACTTGTTTACAATACCATAACAGATAATTGGGCGTTTGTTGAGAACGGAAATCCGTTTAAAGAAAATCCGAAAATTTTACCGAATCTTGCGGGGTTGGAAGTTTCTCAATTTGTGTTAAAAGATGTTTTGAAAAATATTCCGTTTAAGGGTTACAATTCAAAAAAATCGCTGCTTCATCAATTGTTTAGAAGATACGCGCTTATTGTTCAAAATAATTTGTCCGATGATGATGTTGATTGGCGCGCGAGGGTTTTAGACGAAAGCTTTTCCGACGATGCAAAAGCCGCTTTGAAAAGGCTTTTGAAAGAAACGTTGCGTCTGAGAGATTTTGATTATCTTCGGCAGGGTCTTGTATTTAATTACATTTATAAAAACACGGATTACTTCAAAGATATTGAGTATTTAATTATTGATGACGGTGACGAAATTACACCGATTTGTTATGATTTTATAAAGTTTCTTGTGCCGCAGTTAAAGGATGTTTTTATTGCCTATGACTCAAAAGGTGCAAGCCGTATAGGATACCTTAGTGCTGACAGGACGGCAGTGTGGCAGTTTGGTGAACTTTTTAATCAGCCTGTAACTGTTCTTGAAACAAAAAATAAGTTGAAATTTGATGCGGAAAATATTTTTAATAATGTTATAAAAGATGAAAAAACACCGTTGAAATATTTTACAATTCAATCTCCGTCAAAGCGATCTTCTATGATTGAACTTGTTACTAAAAAAATCAATTCGCTTTTGAAAGAAAAAGTTTTGCCGTCGGAAATTTCGATTGTAACTCCGGTGATTGATGAAATGTTGAAGTTTTCTTTTTCAGAGAATTTGAACGCTCAGGCAAAGCCTCTTTATTTGTCCGGTAGTGAAAAATTAATTCAAAATAAATATGTTCTTGCCGCTATTACAATTTTGAAATTAAACACGAATTTACGTAATAATTTGTCGGAATTTGATTTGCGTTCGGTACTGACAGGCATGCTCGGAATTCCTGTAAAATATTGTAGAGACGTGCTTCAGGAATTCGATAAAACACATGTTTTGCCTGATGTGGAATTTGAGAATGAAGAACATAATTTGAAATATAAAAATTTGCGAGAAACCGTTGAAAGTTTTCAAAATTCCGACAAAAAATTATCCGAACAGGTCTATGAAATTTATACTAAACTTTTTGAATTTTATTCCTTTAATCCGCTCGAGATTAACAAATTTAATTTTTTTATAAAACAGCTTCAAGATTTTGAAAACGTTTTCGGTGAAAGATTTTTAGAACGAAAAGAAGAAATAATTACGCAAATTGAAAATTCGATTATCGCGGAAAATCCCTATTCGATTCTTGAAATCGGCGAAAATGATTTAGTTATCGGAACGCCGCAGAAAATTATTGATAATCAGATTAAAACAAAGTATCAATTTTGGCTGGATATTTCAAGCGATGAATGGATAAAAAGCGACACCGGACCAATGTATAACGCATGGGTTTTTCAGCGCGGATGGAGCAAGGACGAATACACGATAGATGATAATATTGAACTCGGCAAGGAAAAAACAGCAAGAATTTTGAGAAAATTAACTCTTGCAGCAAGCGAAAATGTTTTTACCTTCTCGAGCCTGTTTGACGGAAACGGTGTGGAAAATTTCGGCGGAATTGAGGAATTTATTGTGGTGGATGAAGAGATTCTAAAACAGGTTCAGAATGACAACGTCAAAGCGCGTCCGATAATTCCGCGTGACGACCAGAAGCCAGTACTTGATTACGAAAGCGGACAAATGGCGATTTCTGCCGTTCCCGGTGCGGGCAAAACAACTATTCTTCTCGCGTTAATTCTAAAACTTTTGGATAGAGGAATTAATCCCGATAATATTTTTGTCATGACTTACATGGAGTCTGCCGCAAGAAATTTCAGAGAAAGAATTAAATCTATCCGTGAAAATTCAACTCAGCTTCCGAATATAAGTACAATTCACGGGCTGGCTTTAAGAATTCTTAAAGAAAACGGAAATTTTGAACGTCTCGGCTTGTCGTCGGATTTTGATATTTGCGACGATACTCAGAGAACTCGTATAGTTAAAGAGGTTGCGGGAGGTTTGAAGTTAAAGAAAACCGAGACCGATGAATTTGATCGTGCAATTTCCGTATTTAAAATCGGCGAGGGGAATTTCGGCGCAGAACTTTCTGATGCGAAAATGAAAAAATTCCAAAAATTTTTTGAAGGTTATCAAAAGATTTTAAAGGAAGCAAACCTCATAGATTACGATGATATGCTGATTTCCTCCGTAAAACTTCTTGAAGAAAACGAAGATATCAGGGATTATTATCAAAATATTTGTATGTATATTATTGAAGATGAAGCGCAGGATTCGTCGTCAGTTCAACAAAGGCTCATAAATCTTCTTTCCGCAAAACACAAAAACCTTATCCGCTGCGGTGATATAAATCAGGCAATTACAACTACCTTTACCAACGCCGATGTTAAAGGTTTCAGAAAATTTATCGCCGAAAGTCAGGATGTGAGTATGAATTGTTCGCAGCGTTGTTGCGAAGATGTTTGGAAACTTGCTAATAGCCTTCTTCTTTCTTCAGAACAAGAGGAAGAAACAAAGGATGCGTTTTTCCATATTCTTATGAATCCAGTGGAGGGGCGTAACCCTGTCAGTGAAAACGCGCTTTATGCACAAATTTTTGAGAAAACTCTTGAAGAAAAAAACTTTGTTTTAAAAGAGATTAAAAATGCGTTCAGAAAAAATCCGAAAGCTACTGTCGGAATTCTTTTGAGAAATAATTTTCAGGTTGCTCAGTGGACTTCATTCGTAAATGACAGCGGGCTGAAAAGTATTACCAGAAGCGAATGTCTTGAACAAAAATCAATTTTTAGGGCAATTTTTGCTGTCCTTAATATGATTCTTCATCCGTTCGATAATTCGGTTATTGCAGACAGTTACGAAATTCTTTCAGAATTGGGTTTCTACAAACAAAGGCTGGGCGCTGAAATAAGAAAATATGAAAATCCGTTTGTTTCGCTCGATTGTGATTTGTTGGAAAATGCTTCGTTGATTCAGTTTTATTGGGATTTGAATTATTGGCTTTTCTTCCCTCATCTTTCGGCTGATGAACTTGCTATAAAAATCGGGCTTCATTATTTTAACAGCGAAATTGAAAAATCAAATATTTATTTAATTGCAACTTTGATAAAGAGAATTTCGATTAATACCAAAAATCTTTCCGCAATATCCGAGCGGCTTGCCGAACTTGCAAAACGAAACAGCCTCAGCGGGTTTAAGTTTTTCTCGGAAGAAGACGAAAGCGATAGAGGTTTTCTTGAAGGAAAAGTCCAGATTATGACGCTTCACAAGTCTAAAGGTGATGAGTTTGATTATGTCTTTTTGCCGGAAATGGCTGAGAAAAATCTTACGCTTGATTTCTCGCAAATTAAATTGAAAAATTCTGATTTTATGGAAAACGTGAAAAAGCTTAATCCGAATTACAAACCGAAAACAGAATACGAAATGAAACAGGAGTTAATAGCCGAAAACTTGCGGCTTCTTTATGTTGCGATTACTCGTGCGAAGAAAAAACTATACTTTACTGCCGCTCGCAAAACAAAATCTTTTGAAAAAATAGTAAATCAAGAACCGTCTGTGATTTTTGAAAGACTTCTTGGGGAGGTTGTTTATGAATAAATATTTACACTCCGCGATTATGCGATTCCGTGTCAAGCACGAAATGACGTCTGCAATGCAATGTGAGGTTGTTTATGAATAATTTTTCGCCGAATATGCTTAAAACGTTTGAAACCTGTCCGAAGAAATATTTTTTCAGATATGTACAAAATATTGCGGTACCTCAGCCTGCTTCGTTTTTTGAACGCGGAAAGAAAATTCACGCGCTCGCTCATTATTATCTTTGCGGGGCTGATATATCAAATCTTTTGCGTGAACTTTCGGATTCTGAAAAAGAAATTTGGCAATCGCTCCTTAATAATGAATTTTTTCAAAAAAGTTATGTTGCCTCAGAGTATAATTTGAGTGCGAAGGTCGGTGAATTCTGGGTCGGCGGACGTTTGGATGCTTTAATGAAGGACGGTGATGATTATTATATTCTGGATTACAAAACAGGGGCTATTCCGAAAAATCCTGAAACCGATTATCAGACTATGGTTTATCTTGTTTGCGCAGATAAAATTTTAAAAGATTACAACAGTCTTAATTTTATTTATATTGATTTAAAAAATAAAAGAAATTTTACGGTCTGCGCGGATAAAAACAAGATTGCAGAATACTCCGAAACGCTTGAAAACGTTTGTTTAAAAATCAGCAGTGAAGAGGTTTTTTCAGGCTGTTCGGTTAAATGTGATTTTTGTGAATATAAAAAATTTTGCTATTAAAAAAGAGTTCTTGAATATCAAGAACTCTTTTTTTTGAATTTTGCGAAAAGCAAAACCTATTTGATTTCAACAGTAGCGCCAGCAGCTTCAAGTTGTTTTTTGATAGCTTCAGCATCTTCTTTTTTGATGTTTTCTTTAACAGGTTTTGGAGCGCCATCTACTAAATCTTTAGCTTCTTTCAAGCCAAGACCTGTGATACCGCGAACTTCTTTCAATACAGCGATTTTGTTAGCACCAGCTGATGCAAGGATTACGCTTACTTCAGAAGCTTCTTCTGCTGCTGCTTCGCCTGCTGCTGCAGGAGCTGCTGCAACTGCTACTGGAGCTGCTGCTGATACGCCGAATTTTTCTTCCATAGCTTTTACTAATTCAGCTGCTTCTAACAAAGTTAATTTTTCAATTGATTCCAAAATTGTTTCTACGTTACTCATTATTTTTCTCCTTTAGTTGTTTTTGTTGTTTGTTGTACTTTAAGTTTTTTGTTTAATGTTATGTTGGATTAAGGTGTCGGTTTTGCTTAGTTTGCACCGCACACTAACCAAAATTCGTTAAGCTGCTTTTTGGTCTCTAACAGCTGCAACAGCACGTGTAAGTGATGCCATAACTGCATTGACTGCACCAACGATTCCAGATGCCGGTGAATTGATTGAGCCAAGCATTTTTGCATAAAGTTCTTCTTTTGAAGGAAGATTTGCAAGAGCTTTAGCTTCATCAGCAGACAACAAGTTGCCTTCTAATACCGCACCAAGGATTTCGCCTTTTTTAGATTCTTTAATGAATTTAGATACAACTTTTGCAGGGCTTACTTGATCTTCAAAACCAAATGCTATGGCGATAGGACCTTTGCAAGCGTCAGCTATAGCTTCAAAATCAGTATCTTTAGCAGCGATTTTTGCGAGAGTATTTTTAGTAACCATGTAGTCGCCGCCTTCTTTTTGAAGCGCACGTCTGAGGTTAGTTATTTCTTCTACAGAATAACCTTTATACTCAGTAATAATTGCCACTTGAGCTTTTTCAAACTTAGCTTTCATTGCATCTATTTTTTCTTGTTTAAATGCTTTTGTTGACATTTTTGCTCCTTTGGTTGTAATGTTTTTTATCGACCTTGTTTTGCCCGAAAACTAAAAAGATTTTGCAATCCTTTCTTTTTCGGAACCGCAAAATCACACATAGGCAAAAATATTATTATATTCGACTTGTGTAACCTCGATTAGCTGTCTTTTGACATTTAATGGTGAGAAGCGAATTTTTATCGGGATATTCTCGTTACCATCTCTGTTACTTGAGCTTTCCCTTTTTCGCAATCCTCTACAACACCTGTTGTCCGAGCATTGTTTATTGGCGTTACCTTTCTGTAACATTAGTTACCAGATTTCACCTTTTCGCAACACTCTAACAACGACTGCTGTCTGAGTCCTGCTCCTTTTCGCCCCAACCCCGACTAATTGTCTGCGGTTGACATTTGAATATTAACAAAAAAGTTTTTTAAAATCAAGTAAAAGGTTAATTTTTCTTAACTAATGCCCAGATGTTTTCATCATCTGTGATATCGTATGTGCCTTTCAGGTAAGCTTCAAACAACTGCTTTTTCATAAGTTCGTAGCGGTTGCAGAAGTTTCCGTAGCAGAGAATTTCGTTTGGCATATTAAGAGTTAATAATGTTTTTAAATCTGCATAAACGTCTTTTAGTAAGACTTTGTCAGTATAAACGTCTATTGCCATATTTGCATTAAACGCAATTTTTTTAGTTTTGTATTCGGCTTTAAGTTTTTCGAGAGCTTCAGTTATTTTCAGAAGAATCATGTCCACTGATTCGAAACGTTTTGCAGTAATGATTAATGTCTGACCGTCTTTTGAAAATCCGCAGCCCGGAAGGGTTTTCATTATATTATAAAAACCGACAAGTGCGGCATCTTCAAGTTTTCTGTCAATTTTTTTTGTATCATTTTCAGTCTGATACATGTCTTTCAGCAAACTTTTTAATGATACTTTTACAAGAATAACGATATTTTTGTAATTTAAAAGAGTATGTTTTTTTTCAATAGCAAGTTGTATATTAAATGCATCTTCCGCATTTTGTTTAGCAACTACAATTTGTTTTGCGAGAATTTTGTCGTAATGTTTGAGGAATGTTTTTATCTGGGTTATAACATAGACCGACAGTCCCAATATTGCTATAAATATGAACAGTGAACCGTCAAGGCCTGCTTGACCTTTTTGTAATTCCGCTCCGAAATTAGCGTGCATAAGTGCTTTTATCTGGTCTATAAACGGAAGCATAAAATCAAATGTATTTACTTCCATTAATTCGAAAAACCAGAATAATGAAACCATAAGTATTATGATAATTAATACGATTTGAATTAATGTTATCAGATGTTCAAGAATCTTTGAGATTTTTTTAATATTTTCCAACCCTTTATGCATGCGTTTCCTCGTCTTATAATTCAATATTATCAATAAGTCGTACGTTTTCTACTTTTACAGCTATAAATACTATTGTGTTGTTATCAGCCGTTTTCTTTTCTTCCAATGTATCTTTGTCTCTGAATTCCAGGTATTCCAGTGCATGGTTTTCGTTAAGAAAAGAATATGCTGTTTCCGTTAAAGCAGATACGTCTTTTATTCCTTTATTATAACATGTTTTTATATTAAATAGAATCCTGTTAAGAGCGAGTGCTTCAATTTTTCCATTTTCGGTTAAATATTTATTTCGCGAACTGAGTGCTAATCCGCTTTCTTCGCGGACTATAGGGCAAGGAATAATTTCTACCGGAATGTTTAAATCCTTAATCATTTTCTTAATAATTATTAACTGTTGGCGGTCTTTTTCTCCGAAAAATGCAAAATCAGGTTGGACAATGTTGAAAAGTTTGTTTACAACCGTACAAACTCCGTCAAAGTGTCCTACTCTGGATTTTCCGCAAAGCTTGTCTACGTAGAAGAACGGTGGTACAACATAGGTCAGAAAATCATTTGATAAAATATGACCTTCTCCATACATTTCTTTTGGCGACGGGGCGAAAACTATATCAACGCCGGCATCTTCACATAATTTTCTATCTGCATCCAGTGTTCTCGGATATTTGTCCAAATCTTCGTTAGGACCGAATTGAATTGGGTTTACAAATACTGAAACTACGGTTTTATCACATTTTTCAACGCTTTTTTTGATAAGGCTCAAATGTCCGTTGTGAAGTGCGCCCATTGTAGGTACAAGACCAACTGTAAGTCCTTGTTTTTTCCAGATTTTTATTTGTTTTCTTAATTCTTCTATTTTATGGATTAACATAACTCTCATCTCCCTTAATTATGATGTTAGCATAAAAGTATTTGAGAATAAACACTTGAATTTTATAGAAAAATAGTGTACAATAAACATTAGGAAAGAAATGGGGGTAAAACGGTGAAAACGCAGGCTATACTTGAAAAACGGGGGGGGGGGCAAGCTCGCTTATAGCTTAGCTTTCACTCTTGCCGAGGTATTAATTACATTAGGCATAATCGGAATTGTTGCTGCGATGACAATGCCGACACTTATACATAAGAATGAAGAACGTGTTACAATAACAAAAGTTAAAAAGTTCTATTCAGTAATGAATCAGGCGCTTTTAATGGCGATTAAGGATAACGGATATGTTGATGAGTGGAATTTAAATGCAGAACTTGACGAAAATGGGGATATGCAAGATTCTCTTCTTGCTAATTATTTAAAACCTTATCTTAAAATTTCAAAAGATTGCGCCAGTGAAAATAATTGCATTGCATCAGTTAACTACAAACTACTGGATGGTTCAGATTGGGGAAATTATGGTGTAAGTAAACGATATTACAAAATGATTCTGGCTGATGGTTCTTATCTTTGGACGAGGGATTCAGGTAGCGGAAAATGTAATATTAGTGACGGAGGTTATCCAAATACCTGTGGAATAATATGGTTTGATGTAAACGGTAAGAAGCCTCCTAATGCAGTCGGAAAAGATACTTTTGTTTTTTTGGTTCTAAAAAACAGTATTGTGCCCTCAAGAGGAGATAATTGTAAGCTTAATTCCACTGGTTGGGGCTGTGCAGCTTATATTCTTCAGCATGGTGATATGAAGTATCTTAATAAATAAAACAAATACAGTTTAAAATGTTCTAAAAAACTTCGGCGTCAGATGGAAATTTTCCGCTTTTGACGTCGTCGTTGTATTTTTTTGCGCATTCAAAAATTAATGATTTCATATCACCGTATTTTCTTGCAAATTTCGGGGTAAAGTCTGAGAATTTTCCGAATACATCGTCGCATACAAGAACTTGTGCGTCGCAGTATCTTCCCGCTCCACATGAAATTGTCGGGATGGTCAGGTTTTCTGTAATATATTTTGCGCTTTCTTGCGGAACCATTTCCAATACTATTGAAAATGCTCCTGCTTTTTCGAGTTCTTTAGCTTGTTTTAGAATTTCTTCCGCAGCGTCGTGTGTTTTTCCTTGAATTTTATAACCGCCAAGTGTGTTCAGAAATTGTGGTGTAAAACCAAGGTGTCCCATTACGGGAATTCCTGATTGAGTCAGGCGCTTTACTGCTTCAAGAATATATTCGCTGAAACCTTCTATTTTAACGGCATTTGCTCCATTTTTTATCATTTCTCCGCAATTTTTTATTGCTGTAGAGATGTCCGTATGATAACTCATAAATGGCATATCCGTTACTACAAGTGCATTTTTTACGCCTTTTGCCACTGCTTTTGTGAAAATTTTCATTTCATCAATACCTATGGCGTGGGTTGTTTCGTAGCCGAGCGCTGTCATTGCAAGGCTGTCTCCGATTAGAATGATGTCAATCCCGGCTTCGTCGATATATTTTGCGGTTGAGTAGTCATAAGCCGTTAAGACGGAAAATTTTTCGTTATTGTTTTTATATTTTTGTATTGTATTTACTGTAATAGCCATAATCAGCCTTTTATACTTAATTCTTTATGAGAACGTTGTTGTGATTTTTCGTTTTTGTGTTCTCTTTTGTACCAGTAATAAAGTGCACGCGCAACACGGTTTGAACTGTGGCGGACAAGTCCTTCTTTACTGTCTTCTATTAATTTTCTTGAGAAAATTTGAATGCCGAGTTTTCTTATATTTTCGACGTCAACTTTAACGGGATATGAACCTGCAAGTTGATATTTATTTGCAAGGTTTGCTGGGATAAAGTCGTTTACCAATACTGCGTCGATAAGTGTTCTGCTGTTTGCATGTCTCATAAGAGCGCTTACGTGGTCTGAAACCGTGTAGTTATCGGTTTCGCCAGGTTGTGTCATAATATTACATACATATATTTTTTTTGCTGTTGATTCCGATACGCATTTTGCGATTTCTTCGATTAAAAGGTTTGGAATTACGCTCGTATACAAGCTTCCGGGTCCTAATATGATAAAATCAGCCTCTTTGATTGCAGTGATTACATCTTCAAGAGCCTGGCAACGAATCGGGTCTGTATATAATCTTTTGATTTTTCCGTGAGCTTCAGGGATATTTGATTCTCCGTGGATAATTCGACCGTCTTCCATTTCTGCAACAAGTTTCATGTCGTCGAGTGTGGACGGTAAAACTCTGCCTCTGATTGAAAGTACGTTTGAAGATTCTTTTACTGCGCGAACCATGTCTCCTGTAATTGCGCAAAGAGCTGTCAGAAAAAGGTTTCCGAAGCTGTGACCTTCCAAGCCTTCACCGGATTTGAATCTGTACTGGAAGAGTTTTGTGATTAAATCTTCGTCATCAGCTAGCGCAGCAATACAGTTACGAATGTCGCCCGGAGGAAGAATTCCCATATCTTCGCGGAGTCTTCCTGATGAGCCGCCGTCATCGCCTACTGTTACAACTGCTGTGATGTTATTTGTAATATTTTTTATGCCTTTTAAAAGCATTGATAATCCTGTTCCGCCTCCGATTGCTACAATTTTAGGTCCGCGGTTAAGTTTTCTTCTTCTGTATAATGCTTCAAGAATGGTTTCTTTTTCTCGTCCGTTATTTAAGTCCAAAATGGAGAGGTTTGTTTTTTGCCATCCTTTAAAAAAGATTGCTGCGCCAAACATTATAACGGTAAATGCAAGCCATTCCGTTGAACTTTTACTGGCAACTTTTCTGATAAATTCCATAGTATAGAAAACAGGTTTTATATCACAGAGGATTAAAAAACCCAACGCCATCATTACCGCGCCGATAAATATAAGTGCAAACCAACGTTTTACCTGAAGTCCAGGGACAAGCCATCCTGCATCTTTAGGTATTTTCATACTGTTTTTGAAATTTTTCATCATCATCACCTATTCAACCCATCCTGATAAACACGCATTTTTATAATTTACAGGTACAGGGGTTATTAATTCTTTTGATTGTTTAATTAAGTCTTTCGCATTTGCGATTTTATTTGAGAAGTGTATTGTGTCTGCGATTACACAAGTTTTGCCGCCTGAAACATTCTCAATTTGAGAGGTTGCAAGAAGGCTTTTTAATCTGTTAATTGAAAAGAATATGTTTTCGATATCTTTTCTGTCAAAATCTATTGTGCCGTCTGAGTTATAGTTTTTCTCAAGATGAACTTCGTGAGCAACGGGAAGATTCAATTCTTCACCGACATTCGCGGTGATATCTCCCGCAGCCCCATAGTATACAAGCCATTGTGAACACTTTTGAATAGCACGTGCAATCGTTTTCGCAAATCCGAAATCTTCGGCAGCCTGTCTGTACATTGCTCCGTGAGGGCGTACATGTTCGATTTCCATATTGAACGTTTTTGCGAACGACATCAATGCGCCAACCTGATAAATTACAAGTGCTTCAAGTTCGTCTTCCGAAAGCTGCATCGGACGGTAACCGAATCCTTGAATGTCATCAAATCCGATATGCGCGCCTACTACTACATTTTTTTCTTTTGCTTTTATTAAAGCATTTTTGATAGTCATAGGATCGCCTGCATGAAAACCGCAACTGATATTTACCGAACTTGCATAGTCAAGAAGCGAGTATTCAGAGTTGTTTTTGTATATACCGAAACTTTGTGCCAAATCGATATTAAAATCGATATTTTTAATTTGTTTTCTCTCCGGAGTTTGTATCATATTTATTATTTCCTGTATATAATTCGTGTACTTAATACTATAATTATACTCACTAAATAAATAAATACCACTTTCTTTACATAAATTTAACCCGTTTATAAAATAAAAGCCCCCGTAATAAACGGAGGCTTTTTGATTTCTTTGATTTAACTATTTAGCTTGTAATTTTTTTACAGCCAAAGTTAATCTTGATTTCTTTCTTGCTGCGGTATTTTTGTGAAGAATACCTTTTGAAACAGCTTTGTCGCATAATTGGTATGCTTTAGAAAGTGCAGCATTTAAAGCTTCTTGGTCTTCGCCTTTAGCGAGTTCCAAAGTTTTTTTCAAAGCAGTTTTGATTGATGTTTTGAAAGCTACATTTCTGATTCTGTTTTGTTCAGCAATAAGAACTCTTTTTTTAGCAGATTTAATATTTGCCATTTTTTATTTTCCTTTACTAAGTTTTGTGGTGCTTAATGACGGCACCGTACTCGAGGATGTGAGTACATACATATTAAACAAAAAATTCTTCTTTTGCAACCGGTTTGTTAAATTCTATTACATAAAGCATATTGAATGAATTTGTTTAGAGGCACTTAACAAAACAATAACAGGATGTGTGCTGTCTGAGCGAAGCGAGTTCACACATCTCAGGTTGAGCTTAGTGCCTCTATTTAGTCAGCGTGTTTTTCTTTCTTGTCCAGAATTCTTTCTTTTTGCCCGGCTCAAAAAGAAAGAATTACTGGTGCGGGTACAGGGGCGCATAGCCCCTGAAACATAATTTAATGTTAATTTAAATGGGTTTGGATATGCATAAGACCCAAATACATAAAATGTAATTTTATAGTTGTAGGGCTGCACAAGCCTTACGTTATAATGCAGGGTTTGGAGTTCTTGTTGCACCACAAATTTTTCCTATAACATATTTTATGTACGATTAATATACAAATTATATTTTAACTTTTGTAACATTATTCAAAAGAACTAGTTCTCAAGGATTATATTTTCTACCCGTTTGTGCTATATATTATTATAAACAAATTGGATTATAGTATATAATAATTCAAGTTAAGAGAGATATGGAGGCGCAAATGTCAGTAGGACAATTCGTATTTATGTTACACAGCCACCTTCCTTATTATAGAAAAGCCGGCATGTGGCCTTTCGGGGAAGAAAACCTTTATGAATGTATGGCGGAAACTTACATTCCTTTGTTGAATGCTATTTCCGAATTATACGAAGAAGGTATTAAAGCTAAGCTTACCGTCGGTATTACCCCTATTCTTGCCGAACAGCTTAATGATGAACATTTGAAGCATGGTTTTGTAGAATATTTAGATTCGAGAATAAAACAGGTTTCTAAAGATTTGGACAGATATCCTGATCCGAAAGTTCCGCATTCTCAACATTTGAAATATCTTGCAAAATATTACTTTGATTGGTTCAATCATATTAAAGATTCTTTTGTAAATAAATACGGAATGGATTTAATTGCAGAGTTTAAAAAATATCAAGACCTCGGCTGTATTGAAATTACTACATCAGGCGCAACTCACGGGTTCTCTCCGCTGCTTGCCACTGACAGTAACTTGAATGCTCAATTTAAAGTAGGCTCGGATACTACAAAAAGACTTTTCGGTAAAAAAGCCAAAGGTTGTTGGTTACCTGAATGTGCCTACAGACAAGGTTACGAATATGTCGGTAAAGACGGTCAAAAACATTGGAGACCTGCTATTGAAGTTACTCTTCAAAATAACGACATTGAATATTTCTTCACTGAATCTCACGTTATTGAAGGTGGAAATTCTATCGGTAACAGACGTGTAATCGGCGTTTACGGTAATATTGAGTATATTCCGCTTCCTGAACGTCCTGCAACTGGTTACGATACATATTCTGCATACTGGCTTCCTGATGCACAGGTTGCTGTTATGGGAAGAAATGACAGAGCAGGTTATCAGGTTTGGTCTGCCGCTGACGGTTATCCGGGTGACGGCGTATTCCGTGAATTCCACAAAAAAGATGATAAATCAGGCATGCACTATTGGAGAATTACTTCTTCAAATACTGATTTGGGTGACAAAATGCTCTATGATCCCGTGCTTGCTTTAAATAAAATCAGCGAAAACTCTGATCACTATACAAACTTAATCTATCATTTATTAAATGATTACAAAAAATCACACAATGGTAAAGAAGGTTTGGTAATGGTATCATTCGATACAGAATTGTTCGGACACTGGTGGTTTGAAGGTGTTGAATTTATTAAACAGGTTATCAAAAAATTCAGCGCTTATGTTCCTGAAGTCGAAAGAATGACTGCGGGTGAATACCTTGAAAAACACAGACCGACAGAAGCTATTCAAATTCCTGAAAGCTCCTGGGGACAAGGTGGTCACTTCTATGTATGGAATAACCATTTAACAGAATGGATGTGGCCTATTATTCACGCTTGCGAAAAACGTGCAAACGCTATTGTTGATAAGCATGTTGAAATTCCTGAAGATAAGCTTATGTTAAGAGCTTTAAATCAAATGGCAAGAGAAAACTTGCTTCTCCAAAGTTCTGACTGGCCGTTCCTTATCACAACATGGCAGGCTAAGGATTATGCAACAGACAGATTTAGAGAACATGTTGAAAGATTCGAAAAAATCTGCGATATGATTGAAGGCGGCAATATTGATGAATCTGTTCTCAGTGAAATCGAAAGTATTGATAATTGCTTCCCTACGATTGATTACAGAGTCTACCAATCTATTGAAGAGGGTGTGATTCCGCAACAATCTAAAAAGTTAGCACCTTTATATCAATAATTTATTCAAATAATAAAAAGACCCGACTAAAATCGGGTCTTTTTTTATTATTTTATTTTTTTATAACGAATTGGGGATATGCTTTTTTGAGTAATTCAATTGTTTCGACTGTTGGCTCATAAGTCCTTTCGGGTCTGAATAATAATTTTTCTGAAACTTTTAATCCGAATAATGAATATACTTTTTTAGCATCTTTTACTTTAATCATTTTTCCGTCTAAGTACAGGTCAAGGATTCTGGTATCAGGTGTTGGTTCAAATAACGTTTCATTATTTTTTGTTGTAATATTATTTTTTGATTTTGGAACTTTGAATGCAATAATTGTGTGGTCAAGAGGTCTTGTTTTTCCATCTTTAGATTTGGCATGCAGTGTAAAAATATCGCTATTTTTGATTCCATTCATGTGGCATATGGTTTTTCCTGTTTCTGCAATTTCTGCACAATTACCAACTTTAAAAGTTTTCATCATGCCGATTAATCTTCTGAATACTTCAAAATTTCCGCCTTCAGCAAAAGACATTTTATTAAATTCTCTGATAACTTTGAGAAGCATATTTGCCTCTTTAATTTCCTCAGCTTTTTCTAATTGTTCTTTTGGTGATAGTTGATGGAATGACGCCGGTTTCTTAACATCTCTAAACTCAGCCATATAAGCTTTTTTTACAAGTTTAATATTTTTTGTCAGCGGCGATTTTCCTGTAAAAGTAAAATTGTTATTAAAATTATTAATCATATAAGTTTTAAAACGCGTAAAAAAATTTTTTGCTATATTATAAAAAAACTCTTGCAAAAAAAAATTCAGCATATTATAATAAAACTTGTCGGAAGAGTTCGACAATGACAAAAGAATTTATGGGAGCGTAGCTCAGTTTGGTTAGAGCGCATGCCTGTCACGCATGAGGTCGCGAGTTCGAGCCTCGTCGTTCCCGCCATTAAGAAAGAACCCTTTAGGGGTTCTTTTTTAATGGCTGAATGATAGTGGTGAGAACCGCAAATAGCGAGTTCGGCGGATTTGCGGACGGATGGAGTGAGCGAAGCGAACAAATTCGGATAGCGAACAGATTGAACCTTCTGTTGCGTAGCAACTTTGGTGAAACTCTGTGAGCGTGGAGCAAATCCAAGACAAGCCTCGTCGTTCCCGCCATTTTTAAAATTAGCACCTTCGGGTGCTTTTTTATGCACTCTGATTGCGTTTCAGGCGGTTCGATAGTTGTTTGTATTTTTTCGTCCATTTTGATTATTACCATTTAACTCCCTGATTTTATAGGGTTTTTTCGCTCGGAAGTGACTTGATTATGCAAAAATCAAACTGGACGAATACGGACTTTATTAGGTTAAAAAACTGGCTAAATTCAAAAGTTTAAGCATAAAAATGCTTGATATTTATTTTTTTCGTGAGAAAATAGAACCTGTTAGTTAAATAAAATTATGACAAGGTGGCTCAATTGGTTAGAGCTTACGGCTATATTTGAGAGGTCGAGAGTTCAAAAATTTCCCCTTGCGATTTTTGGAAATTGAGTTGTATGAATAATTTACAAGCCAATGTTAACAGAGAGCGAATTGTTTATCTTGATATACTTCGGATTTTGGCTGTTTTTTTGTAATTTTTATTCATACGGGAGCTGATGGTTTTAATTTATATGTTTTTAATAAAAGTAGTAATCTAATTTTTTGGATTTATTTATGTATTTCTATATTTTGTAATTTTGCGGTACCCGTATTTTTTATGATTTCAGGTGCCTTGCTGTTAAAAAATAGAGATGAACCTTTAGAAGTCATTTTTAAAAAACGAATATTTTATAAAGTAACAACTCTGATGTTGGCAAGTATTATTACCAGTATAAAGGGAATCCTATGGTTCTTATATGCATATATAGCATTTTTATTAATTTTACCTTTTCTAAGGAATTTAGTTAATAATCTCGATAAAAAATATTTTTATTATATATTTTTTGGCGCATTATTTTTTATGGGTATTTTGCCGTCATTACAACATCTTTTATCTATTGAAATTGAACCTGGTATGTCTTATTTTGATAAAACTTTTTTCACGTCACGAATTATAGTCTATCCGTTATTAGGGTATTTTATACATTATCATTTAGATATGAAAAAAATAAAAGAAATACTGCCTGTAATGTGGCTGTTTAATTTTTTATTTATATTATTAGCAGCTTACATAACTTATTTTCAATGGAAAATGACTGGAGTTTTTATTGATGACAAACCGCGTTTTTTCCATAGTGCATTTGATGTTATAAATGCTGTATGTATGTTTATGACTATAAAATATATATGTTCAATTATTAAATTTTCCAATAATTCTAAGAAAGTAATCTCCTCTTTAGCAAAAAGTGTTTTTGGTATATTTCTTATTCATAATTTTGTATTAAATATACCTTCATTTCACATGTTTTTAAAATTTTTACATTCTATAGGAATTAATAGTATGTTATCTGCTTTTATTGCGAGTGCTATTGTATTTTTAGTGTGCTACGTTATAATTACGGTTTGTTTAAAAATACCTTATTTGAATAAATTAATCAGCTAATATTTTTATATTCTGATTAAAATTTTTGCGGTTTTTTATTATTTTTGATATATTTTTTGTTATGAATGCAAAAGAGGAACTTTTAGAACTTAAAAATGAACAACAGGCTAAACATTTAATGCGATTTTTTAAGACTGACAAAGGACAATATGGAGAATGGGATAAATTTCTCGGGATTCGGGTGCCAAAAACAAGAGAAATTGCGAAAAAGTATTACAAATCAACTTCTTTTGATGAATTGCAGGATATGCTTAATAATGAATATCATGAAATTCGGCTTTGTGCTTTGTTAATGATGGTTTTGCTTTACGAAAAAACTGATAATCGCTATGAAATCGTTCAACTTTATGTTCGCAATGCAAAAAATATAAACAATTGGGATTTAGTGGATTTAACGGCTCCGAAAATTATAGGGCAACATTTTCTTGATACAAAAGACGACTCTGTCATACGAAATCTTGCGGATTCCGGACATTTATGGTCAGAACGTATTGCTGTCGTTTCACAATGGAGTATTTTGAGGGCAGGTGAATTTTCGTTACTGACGGAACTCTGTGAAAAATTCCTTTCTCACAAACATGATTTGATGCACAAAGCCGTCGGCTGGATGCTTAGAGAAGCAGGTAAGCAAGATGAAAAGGTTTTGTTTTCGTTTTTGGATAAGCATTATAAAAAAATGCCACGGACAGCATTAAGATATTCGATTGAAAAACTTACTCCCGAACAGAAAAAGTTCTATATGGCAAAATAGCAATTTCTATTTGAGGCAAATTTAGTATAATCCTAAAATCTTAAACTTATTGAATTGTGCAATTTGTTCTGCGCCTGTCATATTCTGTGCTTGAATTGCCGTATCATTTTTAATATTATCCGAGGAAGAAATTGCTCCTGCTTTTTCGGTTTCATTTGTGCCGTTGACGGCTTCTTTTACAATGCAGCCGTTTGCCTGCGCTCTTTTTTGTTCTTTTACGGCTTCAAGTTTTGCCTTGTCAGTAGCTTTGTCTCCGGTGGGTTCAATTCCGAGTGCTCTTAGTTCACGGATTATTCGCTGATACTCGCTGTCAAATGCTACGGCGGATGCAATTGCCCCAAGTGAGTTGATGTTCATACCCATATTTAAAACTCCATATTTAGAATGCTTTTATTTTTTATATACGGATATTTTTTTGAATTTCTACAATTTTGTTATGAAATATTAAGCCAAATAAAAAGGCTGACTTTATGTCAGCCGTTTATGTTTATGATTCCTTATTTTCCTATACTTCCTTACGTTGTTTAATCCTATTTCCTTATTTTTTCCAACGACAACTTTACGCTATAAAGTTGTTTCCAAATTTGTTTGAACCGTGGAAGAATGATTGTTTCATCAATTCTACCAGAGTTTTTCGTACTACGAATTTATTTGATAAATTTACTTCGCTGATTGCTTCTGCTGTATTTTTATATGTATCGGAAACCGTGGTTGTTAATGTTAATAACTTTGCCATTTTAGTAACCTCTCTTCTTTATTTTGCTCTCGTACTTATATAAAAAATTCCTTTAAAAAAATATTGACTTTTTATATTCAATTTATATAAAAATCGTTACATTTCTTAATTTAATTAAAGTTTTGATGAAATACATCCGTAGAGTATAAAGACTATAAAAAAGGAGAATACTTATGGTAGATGCAATAGGTTCCGTAACCAGCCAGCAAGTAAGAACTGCTAAAAAAGACCCTGCTGTCAACTGGAAAAACTGTACGTCCGATGAAATTTTGGAGTATGAGAAACAGGGGCAGGAGGTTCCTGATTATATATTACAGTGGGCTGTAGAGTTTAATAAACAGCAAAATGCGCCCGAGGATGTTACTTATGAGATGGCGATGGGCGCAACTACCATGGCAGGTGTAAATGGTAACAATCTTCAAAATCCTGATAGCGGTACTACCGATGTTGAGGCTGACGCTTTGCGTGAAAAAATGACGCAGGAAGGTGTATCAATAAGAGATCAGGCTAAAATTTTTAGAAATTACAGTAAAGAATATACAAATGAAATTCAAAACTTAATGGACAGCATGGAGCAGTATATGGCTCAATCAGAAGCTGCCGCTGCAAATGCTCAGGATGCTAAAAATGATGTTATGACGCGAATTCAGGCATTAATGTCAAGTAAGAAAGAAAATAAAACTGGTGATGTTTCAGGTACGCTTGAGGCTGCTAGACTGGACAGAGAAATTCGAAATATCGGTCAGGCAGGACTCAGTACCATCGAGTCTGCCGCAATGCCTATTGATAATGCATTAAATCAGGTCTCATCGGCAGAATTTACATCTCTTACTGGTCGTGGTTACGGCAATCAGGCAATTTCTCTAGGAAATTCCCCTGAACTTAATCGTTCATTCTTTGATTTTGCAGGAAGGATTACTAAAAAAGCCGGCGAACAAGAGGTTAAGAAGAGTGATGCGGGAGATCAACAATTTGGCGAAAATCGAGGAACCGCAAACGGTTACAGAGATTCGGTCAATGCGGATAAAGATGAAGTCACGAGAGCTTCAGGCGCTACGCTTCCTAAGCAATCCGATGATATCAAGTCTGAAGACGCGAAGAATAAGGCTGAGGGCGATAATACCGTAAATGATGCGGATAATGATCAACTCGCAAAAGAAAGTAATACGAAAAAAGAAGAGGTTGCACAAGAAGACACTGCAACTGTAGATGATAAAATTCTTACAGACCCTAACGAAATCCTAAAACGTAAAGAAAAACGTGGATTAGTGTAAGCTTAGGATAGCTTTTTCAATATCTTCGGATTTGTAGATATAATTTCCGGCAACGAGAGAGTTTGCACCATATTGTGTGCAAACTTTTGCCGTTTCTGAATTTATTCCGCCGTCAACCTGAATTATTAAGTTTTCAGGTGCATGTTTTTTTATTACAGGAATTTTTTGTGCGCAATCAGGCATGAATTTTTGTCCGCCAAAACCGGGTTCAACTGTCATTATCAAAACCATGTCAAGTTCGTGCAGGTAGTCAAGAATCTCGTCAGGAGATGTTTTTGGTTTTATTGAGAGTCCTGCTTTAACTTTATAAGATTTTATTAATTTAATAATTTCCGAAACTTTATCTTTTGCCGCTTCATAATGGAACGTAATAATATCGGCTCCCGCTTCCGCAAAAGGTTTTATGTATTTTTCGGGATTTTCAATCATCAAATGCACGTCCAGAGGGTTTGAGGCGATTTGTTTTATTGATTTTACTACAGGAACTCCGATTGTAATATTCGGAACAAAATGTCCGTCCATTACATCTATATGAAGCCAGTCTGCGCCCGCGGTTTCAACTTTTTTTATATCTCGTTCAAGATTCGCAAAGTCAGCAGAAAGAATTGACGGGGATACAATTACTTTTGACATATTGCCCCCAGTTTTTTACAAGCTTCGTAAGCCGCATTTTGTTCTGCGTCTTTTTTGGTTCTGCCTTCACCTTGTGCTATGACTTCTCCTCTGTAAGAAACTTCTATTTCAAAAAGTTTATGATGTTCGGGGCCTTTTGAGCCGATAACTTTATAAACAGGAGTTTCTTTGGTTAAGCTCTGTGTATATTCCTGCAGTATTGCTTTTGCGTTATATTTTTCAAAATTTTTGTCAATTTCTTCTATATAAAAATTCATCTGTCGGGCTATAAAGTCTCGTAATTCTTGAAGTTTTCCGTCAAGGTAATACGCTCCTAACGTTGCTTCAAATGCACAAGCCGTCACTGATTCCAGATGTGTAATTCCTTGTTTTTCGTCATGCGGGCTTGCGATGATAAGTTCGTCCAAGCCGATTGTTTTTGCGATTTTTGAAAGTGTATTGTCGGAAACTGCTATAGAGCGAATTTTTGACATTTCGCCTTCTGTATAAGTCGGATATTTTGCATAAAGAACATCCGAAACAAGAAGTTTCAATACTGAATCTCCGAGGAATTCAAGTCTTTCATAACACTCTGTGTAATCCATATCTCTTTCTTTTGTATAAGACGGATGGGTGAGTGCTGTTTCAAACAGTTTTTTATTATCAGTCTTAATCCCGAAAATCTCTTCTACCGATGCCATTTAAAGAATTCCTTTTACAAAGTGTATTAAGCCGTTAACAATATCATGTGAGAAAATAAAATGTTTTGTGAAATAATACATTACCGGAATCGTAAAAATAAAGCTGTCAGTGCGGTCTAAAAATCCGCCGTGTCCAGGGAGGCAATGTCCCGAATCTTTGACACCGGCATCTCTTTTGATTAAAGATTCACAAAGGTCGCCGATTTGCGCAAATGCCGTACAGAGAATCCCTGCAATTGCAGACATATACCATTCAACTCCGATAAAATAACCGATTACTATACATCCGATAATCGCACAGATAGCTCCGCCTATGGAACCTTCAATGGTTTTATTGGGACTGACAACAGGTGCAAGCTTATGTTTGCCAAGATGTCTTCCCGCATAATAGCAGCCGATATCTGTTAAAAGAACCGCTGAAAACATCATTATTACAAAGCCTAAGCCGTCATTAAATTGTTCGTTTGAGAGGTTTCTTAAGAATATAAGGTGCAGAGGAAACCAACCACAGTATATCATTCCCAGAACTGTTGTAGCCACATTGGCGATATAGGGTTGTCTTCCGCGGAAAAGCACCCACATAAATGCGCCGATGACGCCGAATGTGAGTGCTACCGTAACTAAATCAAGTCGTTGAAAATATGCAATTATTGCTATCAATAACTGTGCAATGAACATAACTTTCAGGCTCGGATAAAAACCTTTGTTTTCCAATATTTTTACATATTCTTTTGAGGCTGAGAATATTACGAATAACAATAACGCAAGAAGCGCGAGTTTCCCGTACATAATACAGGACAATGCAATTGTTCCCATTACCAATCCCGTAAGCATTCTTGTTGCGTTTTTATTCAAGCCTTTAGTTTCTTCGCTCATTATACAGTTAAAACCTCTTTTTCTTTATCAGTAACATTACTGTCAATAATACCTGTAAATTTATCTGTTAATTTTTGGATTTTATCCTGATTATCTTTAACAGAATCTTCAGGTAATTTTTCATCTTTTTCAATTTTTTTCAAAGAATCTGTCATATCGCGACGAATGTTTCTGATTGCAACTTTTGCGTCTTCACCGAGTCTTTTTACGTCTTTAACGATTTCTTTTCTTCTTTCTTCTGTCAATGGCGGGAAGGCTAGTCTGATGCAAATTCCGTCACTGTTTGGCGTGATACCGATTTCTGCTTTAATGATTGCTTTTTCGATTTCTTTCAGGATTGATTTGTCGTAAGGTGTGATAACGAGAGTTGTACCGTCTTGAACAGTTACCTGCGACATTTGTCTTAAAGGGGTCGGTGCTCCGTAGTAATCCACAACAACTTTGTCCAAAATGAGCGGATTTGCTCTGCCTGAACGAATTTGCCCGAATTCGCGTTTAAGCTGCGCGATAGCTTTTTCCATTTTTTCTTCGCCGAATAAAAATAATTCTTCTAAAGAATCGTTTGCCATATCTGACATTTTTACCTCTTTCTTTAACTATAAACTTATGTATGTTCCTAATTTTTCGTTTTGCAGAATCTTGCTGATTCCGTCTTTTGTATCAAAATCAAATACAACAATCGGAATGTTATTTTGTTTACACAATGCGCAAGCCGCTGTGTCCATTACTTTTAATCCGTTTTTGATTATATCATCGTAAGTGATTTGTTCAAGTTTTTTAGCGTTCGGGTTAGTTTTCGGATCATCGGTGTAAACTCCGTCAACGCCGTTTTTCGCCATAAGCATTGCTTCCGCGTTAATTTCGGAGGCTCTCAATGCCGCAGCAGTGTCGGTTGTGAAGAACGGGTTGCCTGTCCCTGCCGCAAAAATTACCACTCTGCCTTTTTCAAGGTGGCGGATTGCGCGGTGGCGAATGTAAGGTTCCGCAACCTGATTTATCGCAAGTGCGCTTTGTACTCTGCAAGGAACGCCGATTTGATTAAAGGCGCTCTGGAGTGCAATAGCATTCATTACTGTTGCAAGCATTCCGACATAATCGCCCGAAGCCTGATCCATTCCTAATTTTGCGCTGTTTTTCATTCCGCGGAAAATGTTGCCGCCGCCGACTACAATTGCAATTTCAGCACCGAGTTCACGTGCTTTTTTCACTTCATTTGCAATCATTGCAACAGGGTTCTGGTCAATACCGAACTGTTGGTCTCCTAACAATGCTTCGCCGCTGATTTTTATCAACACTCTTTTATACTTTAAATTATTTTCCATTAGATGTCCCTCTTTCCCTCTAATATACATTAAAATAACCTTCTTGTAAAGTATAAAAAGACGGAACGATTTTAAAGGTTCCGTCTGGTTTGTTTATGTTTTTAATAACTAACTTTCAATGGGTAGTCATCAGGAATTTTCCACCGGACCAGTCCGGACCTGAATGCCACCAACTTGCATCATTGAAGCCCAATTTTGGTCAAATGAACAATTGGAAAATTTGTTAATAACTCACCTTTAACGGATAGTCGTCAGGAATTTTCCAATTGTTGTATTGAATTAGAGCTGTACAATATGCACGTTTAGTAATGTTACAGCCGGTATAACCTGCAACACTGCTGTCATACAAGCTTTCAAGCTTTCCGTCCCAATAGTATTTATACGGTTCAAACCCTTTGTTATAATGGTATTTCCAAACTTGGGATGTATCATTAGGTCGAAAGTTAAATGGGAATTCACATATTCCAGAGGACTTGCGGTGATTAAGGTTGCCAGTTGTAGATGCGTTATCGTATTTTTCAATACACTTTTTAGCGTTTTCCGGATAAAAAGACCAGTCACGAGTATTATTTACTTGAAGCTGCCTCAGCGCACT
>CAOJDT010000014.1 GCA_948433295.1 uncultured bacterium | reverse complement strand
ATGTTAAAAAGAATTTCATCTTGTTGTAGTGTGTCTGTTATACCCTGTTTTTCTAATGCTTTAACTAAAGAATCATAGTTCTTTGGAAATATATCTTTAGGTGTCCTTGTTGATGTACCTATAATATTTCTTATTTTTGCTTCTAAGTCATATGCAGAAACTTCAAAAGGATTATTAAAATATTTATATTGTTCAGATAAACGAAACCCCGTTCCTTCATATTTTCTTGCAGCTTTTATATATTTAATAACATCAAAATCTGTAATATCGACATCTCTACTCATTCGCTGAAAGAAATCAAAATTAATCTTTGGTGTTTGTTTACCACCGATATTCTCAGCTATAATTTCATAATATTTTTTTTCACCAGTAGCTTTATATAATTTTATAAATTTATCCATATGGTCAAGTTCATGATATAAGGTAGGAATCAGTTCTTCTCCGACAGGAGAATTTAATACATGACTTCCTAATACCATTTTCCCTGATTCATTACACCAACCAGCGGCAAGCCCGTTCATTTGTGCAAGAGGAGAAGATGTTTCAGCTTGTAATAACTCTGGATGCTTATATCCCATTCTGCGTAGTATTGCGTCTTTAATTTTTATTGCAGTATCTAAATTATCTTTGCCTTTGATTTGTGTTAATGATTTCACAAAAGATTCTGAAAGATGTGATGTATTTGATAATTGAACAGTATCACAAACTAGATTAGATGCTAAACGCAAACCTTGCAATTGAGTAGGGGTAATTGGCTTTGTTTGCATTACACTCGTTTTACCTGCAGCTTTCACCCAAGAAGCTGTTTTTTGTGCCAAATTCATTCCAATTTTTTCTAACCCCATAGTAAATACCTAAAATAATCTAACCTTATTTATATAAAGTATTTTTCTTTTCCAAAATTGCTTAATTGTAACAATATTTATACACCTCACCCGAAAATCTAACTTTCGCAAACGCTCAAGTTGATTTTCTTCCCTCTCCCTCAAGAGATGAGGGGAAATAGTCAAACTTGCTGTTTAAAATCATCAAACCGACTGTCTTTTTACATCAAGACGATTCCATCAGGCGCCCCATTTTTTTAAATCTGCACCTTCGGGTGCTTTTTTATTAGGAATGATAAGGGTTTTCTGGGTTCAAACTTTTGAATTTGCCAGTATCAACAAACCTTTTTTAGTATCGGTAGATTTGTGACTACACCAATTATGATTTAGGTAATATATATTCTAGAACACATTCTATATCGCCATTTGCACCGATTTTTTTGTCTAATATTTTGTACTGCGCACCACGCGGCATAACTACCTCGCCTCTATGTTCTAAATTTCTGGAAACTTTAGCCCCTTTAGGTAAATGGATTTCATACATTATTGTTCGTAATGGATTATTATTCATATCTGTCCTTCTGCCACCTTGGCACCAATTATTTGCCATGTCGTAATGGAAAGCTGTATATGAATATCCTGTATCAGGAATAACAACATCACCAACTTTTACATTTTCCATTATTTCAAAGTCGCGGTTATATCTTTTAATTACTGGATTTTCTGCACGTCCTCTATACACAATACAGTCTTTTTCAAGAGGTGGTAATTCTGCAAACTCTTTATCTATTTGTGCCATTCGTTTTTCCATCTGTTCTATGTTCTTGATTTGTCTTTCCCTTAATTCGCTTGGATTTTTAGCTTTAGCACTAATTGCTTCTCTAATGCTAGTATTTTCTCCGTTTATATAATGGTGCATAGAAACAGCTGAATTGTCTGAAACGGTAGGGATATATTTTTCTAAAGATTTTGCAATTTGTCTTTCTCTTTCTTCCAATAAGGAAAGTTTTCGCTTCAAGAAATCTAGTCTAAGATTTTCTAATTCTGTTAAACCTTCCTTTTTGGACTTCAATTTAAGCATATCAATTTCGCAACCCCATTTATTTAATTCACGTCTTTGTTGAGCAATAGCAGAACGGGACATACTAGGAAGTTCTTCTGATAGCTTTTCTAAGTCCTTTTCAGCATTTAATTTCGCTTCAGTAATCGCAGGATTTTCAAGTTTAACCTCTGGCTTAACCTCTGGCTTAACCTCTGGCTTAACTTCTGGTTTAACTTCTGGCTTAACTTCTGGCTTAACCTCTGGCTTAACCTCTGGCTTAACTTCTGGCTTAACTTCTGGCTTAACTTCTGGCTTAACCTCTGGCTTAACCTCTGGCGTAGTTTTGTTTCTTTTTAGCTTACCAAACAAATTTTTAACATGTTTTCCTTTACAAAAGATATAGTCAGCACCAATGGCTAAAGTAATTGCAATCCCTGTACCTATTGCTAGTTTAGTGCGCAATGATGATTCTTTTTGCTCTTTTTGAGATAATTCTATTGTATCAGTTTTATCAACATTAGCTTTAAATGGTATTGTCTGAGTTTGTCTATTAAAATAATTTGTCGTATACGTTGGGAAATAATTACCTGCAATTCTACTAACCATATAAATATTCCTTATTATTACCTACTACATATATAAAGTAATTGTACTTTCAAGAATTGACTAATTATAACAAAGAATTTAAAATTTTAATACACAAATCCATCAATTAAGAATTTTGCAAAATATATAAAAAAAAAGAAAATTAGCTGGTATAATATGTTTATGGAAAATAAATTAACGAATGCAAGAATACTGATAGTAGAAGATGAAGTTCAAATCAACAGACTTATTGAACTTGTTTTGCAATCTGCAGGATATTATAAAATCCAAAAAGCATTTGACGGAAAAGAAGCCTTTAATTTAATTCGACAAAATAAACCTGATTTAGTGTTATTAGATGTAATGATTCCCGAAATTGACGGATTCAGTTTGTGCAAATTAATAAAAGAAGATGAAACTCTTAATTCTATTCAAATTATCATGCTTACTGCTAAAAAAATGGAAGATGATGTTTTACAAGGATTTGAAAATGGAGCAATTGATTATATTTCAAAGCCATTCAGCAATAAAATTCTTCTTGCAAGAATTAAGGCTCATTTGTTGAACTCGGATTTTTATAATGATTTAAAACAATATAAAAACATTCAACTTGATAATATAAAAAAGACTGTCAAAATCGGAAATGTTTTTGTCGAATTAACAAAATTTGAATTTATTATTCTGCAAACGTTTATGTCAAATATTGGGGTTGTATTCTCTCGCTCTCAATTATTATCGTATGTAAGAGGCAATGACGGATTTGATGTTTCCGAACGTGCTGTTGATGTCCAAATTGTTAACTTAAGACGAAAACTTGGAGAATTTGGCTCAAACATAGAAACAGTCAGAGGAATGGGTTATAAATTGAAGGAAAGTTAAGTGATAAAAAAAAGAGATTTATACTGGATAAAAAGAATAATTGCATTTTTAATAATTACACTTATTTTTGGTGCAATTTCTTTATTCAACCTTATTCAATTTAATACTTCTTATATGCAAGAAGAAAGAGAAGAGCTTCAAGTCTTTAAAAGACAAATAGAGTGGGCTGTTACACCGCTTATCAAAAACAACAATATAAAAGAACTTCAAAAATATTGCGATGATTTTAAAGATGAAGATGTTGAATTTAGAATATTTGATAAGAACAAAAAACTCTTGGCAACCTCAAATCCATATAATACAAGTAACTTATTAGAAAAAGACAGTAAAATTTTAAACTCCAAGTACAATAAATTTAAAATCTACAGACATTCAATAAGAGATCAAAAAATTGGAATTAGAGAAAAGATTTTTACCGATGATTACAAATATTATTTAGAAATTACTGTTTCTCAGGCAGATGTTATGAAATCAATTTTGGCTGCACAGAAAAATTCTCTGATATTTTTTATAATTTGTCTTTTGTTTTTTATTTCAGGACTAATTCAAGTCTTCTATACATTGAGAAATTCTTTCAACAAGTTGGAAGACTCTGTAATTGAAATTGCAAACGGAAATTTAGATAAGCAAATTGAAATACCTAAATTCGGATTATTAAAAGAACTTACTATTTCAATAAAAAAAATGTCAAAAAGATTAAAAATCCAAATTGCCAGATTAAAACAATTAGAACAATATAAATCAGATTTTTTACAAAATATTACTCATGAAATAAAAACTCCGATTACAGCAATAAATTCTGCAATTGAACTTTTAGAAACGAAAAACTCAATAAATAACGAAGATAGGGAATGTTTCGACATTATTCGATATCAAACAAATGCTATTAATATTTTAGTAAATGATATATTGAGCCTGTCTGAAATTGAAGTAGAGAAAACCAATGAAGACAAAGATTTTAAATGGTTTAATCTTAAAAAAACAATAAAATCAACTCTTGATTATATGAGTATTTCAGATATAAGATTTAATTTTATATGCGATGATGAAATTAAAATATATGGAAATGAAGATTTGATATCAATAATGATGTCTAACCTGGTTTCCAATGCAGTAAAATATGCAGGCACGCCTAAAATTGACATTGTTGTAAATAATACCGATGACAATATTGAAATTATCGTAAGAGATTTTGGCATAGGAATTGCCCCGGAACATATTAACCATATTTTTGAAAGATTTTACAGAATTCATAAAGCTCGAAGCCGTCAAATGGGAGGAACAGGTCTGGGGCTTTCTATTGTAAAAAACATTGTTGAACTACATAACGGAACAATTGAAGTTCAAAGTGAAATTAATAAAGGTACAACTTTTACAATAAAGTTTCCGAAAGAAAATCAATAATTGCTATTTGTTGTTTGCCTCAATTATTGAATATTTAACACCCTTTTCTTTTATTTTTAGCGGTAAATTTTCAATATATTTATTTCTTGCAATTATCATTACATTTGGTTTAGCAAGCTCATTGTTTAGCCAATCCGAATCTTCATCTGTTTGAAACTCGACATAAGATTTATCTCCGTAATATAAAAGTCCATATTTTTGACCGGTCATATAAGTTGAAATTGTATAATTATTATCTTTTGCAAATTGTGCAAATCTCATCAAGTCATTTTGCCCAAAAGAATAATTAAAGTTATAAACATACGGAGTTAAAATACCTGATAATACACTTATAAATATAACTAATAAAAAAAACGTTTGTAATCTTTTTTGTTTAATTAAAAATATTGAATTATAAATTAAAAACGGAATGAGTAGTAATAATGCCGTAAACTGTACAGGCAAAAATTCTTTATAAATATCATTTGGCATAACAAATTTTACAAAACAAAGTAAAATGGTTGCGGTCCAAAATATTAAATTTAATATTATTAAAGATTTTCTAACCGATTTGTCATTATTATTAATATATTTTAACCACAAATCTCCAATCAAAATCGAAGTAAACGGATAAATTGGCAATATATATGTAATTAATTTTGCTCCTGAAAGGCTAAAAAATATTAAAATACTTAATGTTGCAATTAAACTTAAAAGTAACAATTTAGAATAATTATTATTGATATCAAATTTTATATTTTTTATGTCAACAACTTTTGATAAAAGAAGAAAAATATGAGGGAATAAACCCCATAAAAGCGTTAACATATAAAAATACCAAGGCTGAGTCCGATTAATAACATCAGAACCTAAAAATCTTAATAAATGATGTTTTATAATATATTCATCAAAAAATAAGTTACCATGCATTTTTAGCATTACAAGATGCCAGGGAAGAGTAATTAAAAGAAATAATAAAATTCCCGAGGAATATTTAAGAGTTTCTTTCCAGGTCTTAAATATAATGCTTGATATAAAAATAACTATAAACGGAATTGCAACTCCCGGAATTCCCTTGGATAAAACTGCTAATGCCGAAAAAACGTAGGTTAAAATCCAATAGTATTTTTTGTTTTTATTTTCAACAAAATGAGTAAAAAAATAGCATAACAAAGAGCTTGATACAAAACTTGTTAATACACTGTCTAAAATAGCAATCTTTGTAATCAGCATATATTGTAAAGTTATAAGTAATGTTGCTACCGTAATGATTGCAAATTTGTCACCTCTAACTTTTTTGCACAAACCTAAAAGGAATCCTGTTGGCAATAACGACAATAACACAATAGGTAAGCGTGCAGTTAATTCGGATATTATTCCGGTTAATTTAAAAGATAAGCATTCTATCAAAAAAAATAGCGGAGGTTTTTCAAAGAAAAACTCGCCGTTTAAATATAAAGTGAAAAAATCTTTGGTATTAAACATAGTTTTTGCAATATTTACATATCTTGTTTCATCAACTTCTAAAAGCCTATATGCGCCTAAATCATAAATATAAGCAAAGAAAAATATAAATACTAACAACAAATAAAACATTATAATATGGTTTTTCTTCATCAATTTTATCCTCCAACTATAAATTAAGGATAAAAAAGTTATATTAGTTTTTTGTTAGGAAACCATATTATAAATTTATAAAAAAATAACTCAACCGAAAGGAATAACTTACAATCTTGACAAAACTTCGTTTTTAATATGATTATATATTTTAAAAGTTATCTCACAGTCAACAAGAGCCCTGTGGTGTCCTTCGATTGAAACACCATAATGTTTTGCAAGAAATTTCAGGTTGTGCTTTTTCAAGTCACAGTATTTTCGAGAAAGTCGCATGGTATCTGCAAAATTATTAGAAAAAGCTTTACCATAGTATTTTTGCCAATTGTCATAAATAAAATTAATATCAAAGTTAACATTATGTCCCAAAATTATATCTTCAGCGACAAAATCCATAAAATTCGGCAATACATACTCAACTGAAGGTTTGCAACAAACCATTTCATCGGTAATACCTGTAAGCTTTGTAATAAAAGGAGCAATACTTTGAGAAGGCTTTATCAGCATTGAAAAGGAGTCAACAATTTTATCATTACGAACTTTTAAAGCAGAAATTTCTATAATTTCGCAGGTTCGTGGAGACAAGCCGGTAGTCTCAATATCGACCACCGTATAATCTGACGGAAATTCGTTTATAAGTTTTCCTTTATTTCGTTCGTTTGTAATCATAATTAAATTATAGAATAATCAAATATAACTTTCAAAAAGTTATTTAACATTTTGCCTTTCAGTCTTTAATAAATCTTCTACAACTGCGATTTGGGCTTTCAACTTGTTTAGTTCCAGTTCAAGCTCTGTTGATTGTTGAATATTTTTCAATTCCTGCTGTTTTTTGGCATTTTCGCTAAGTTCACCAATAGCATTAACAACAACACCTACAATAACATTCATAACGATAAAAGATGATACAAGAATGAATGAAATAAAGTACATCCATGCATAAGGAAAAACTGCAATTACCGGACGAGCTATACCCATAGACCAACTTTCGAGAGTCATAATCTGGAAAAGAGAATACATGCTTTTACCGATACTGCCAAAAAATTCGGGAAAAGCCTCCGCAAACATTGTAGTTCCCATTATTGAAAATATATAGAAAATCAAAAGCAATAATAAACTTGCCCAACCGACATTCGGAATGGATTCAATAATAGCCTGAACGATTATTCTGAGTTTTTGAAGCCGTGTCACCAGCCTCAAGGCTCTTAATGCCCTCAAAACCCTGAATGCTCTGAAAGACGAAAATGCACCAGCCGCAGGAAGCCATGATATTGCAACCAGGACAAAATCAAAATTATTCCATCCGTCTTTAAAAAAGTTTTTACCGTAAACATAAAGCTTTATTAGAATTTCTACTGTAAAAATAATTACACAAACAGTACAAGTATGATAAAGAAAATCACCGAATTCAGCAACGATATTTTTATCAGTCAACAAACCCAACGCAACTGCATTGTAAATGATTACACCCAGAATAAAATTGGTAACGATATTTGATTCAATAAATAATTTCAACTTCTCTTTCATGACTTCTCTCCAATAAATATATTATTATAAAAAAAGAGACTGTTACAAGCCTCTTTTATATTTTTGAGCATCATTCTTTAACAGTAATATCCTATCTTTTGGCGACGGATGAGACGAAAAATAATAAATAAATTGAGGAAGTTTTTGTTTTTCGTCAATCATCGACATGAACTTTATTGCTCCGTCATTTGTACCGTAAAGTTTAAGTACTGTTTTATTAGCATATAAATCAGCATTTCTTTCTTGAGATTGCGAGTAAACTATATGACTAATAGCATGCACATTATTAACCAAAGTATTAAGATTGCCGTTTTGACCGGAAGTTGCAATAGCAAAAACGGTTCCTGCAATAATCTCCCTACCGAAAGATTTCAAATGATCACGGTGGACATAATGTCCAATTTCGTGAGCAAGAACGAATGCAAGAACATCTTCATCTTTCACTTCATTTAGAAGCCCTTCGGTAAAATATATTGAACCGTCGGGAATTACAAATGCATTAACTTCCGAAGACGGGTCAACATAAATATTAAATTCTGACTTCCCGATTAAACGATTGTCGAGACGTTTTATATCTTTTTTTATATTATTGAGAACAGCAAGCTGTTTGGAATATTTCCCGTTAAGATTCTTATTTTCCCCAGAAACAGCCGCCATACTCAATGTTTTTTCAAGTTTAATCTGCGATTCCACTGACATATTATTCAAATATAAACCTACGAAAAAATCTGCAAAAAGAAATAAACAAATACAAAGTCCTATAATACCGCTGACAAGGATAAGAAATTCTTTACCGTCAGTGGTTTTTGAAACATTGTCGTTATTTTCAATCATATTAAAATAACGGTCTCTGTCCTCATTATTCATAAGTTACCGCCGTTCCATAGGCAACAAGCAGAATCCTGGGTACGCTTCCCTGAACATACATATTATTATTCATTGAAGATTCTATGCGAACATTTACAATTATGTCGGCACCGGCAGCATACGCTTTTTCTCTCATTCTGAGTATAGCCTCTCTTCTGCCTCTGTCCAAAACAGATTCATAAGCTACCATTCTGCCGCCAAAAACGTTCCTGATTGCAGAAATAAAACTTTTAAAATAATCTGCACCCAAACAAACTTCAGCAGAAACAAGTTCGACTTTTTTAACCTTTCGTTTACCACTCCAGTTTTTTACACCAAAATTTACAACGGGTTTGTTATAGTACATTTTTTCACGTTCAATAATTTTTTTAAAATGTTTTTTCTCAAGATTACTGCCTATAGCATAAGCAACCACAAGAAGAACAAGTAAAACTAATGACTCCATTTTATTCTCCTATCGGCTGAGTTTTTACAGCAGTACCGTAAGCATAAACTTCCGCAGCACCCGCCGTAATTGAAGAAGTAGCAAGTCTGACATTAATAACAGCATCCGCACCTAATTTATAAGCCTGAGCTTCCATACGTTTTAAAGCTTCGTTACGAGACTCTTCCAACAATTTTGTATAAGCTCTGAGTTCACCGCCAAAAAAATTTTTAAATGAAGCTCCGAAATCCTGAACAACATTTTTCGCTCTAACAGTACTCCCCGATACGATTCCGAGTTGAGCGGTAATTTTTCTGCCCGGAACCGATTCAATGTTTGTAAAAATCATGATAAATCTCCTTTCATAAAACAAGTATAAAACCTGCGTTAGAGAAGAGAATCATTTAAATAAATTATTTATACAACAGCGTTGTTTTACCAATAATTTCACTAAAATTCGAAAAGTCGGTAATTATTTGGCTTACTGCAGAAATTTTTTCATATAAAGAAACAGGTTCCATTGAAGCAATTGCAATAATTTTACCGATATTTGCAGCTCTTGCGGATTCAATTCCGGAAACCGCGTCTTCAATAACAACACAATCCTGAGGAGCTAAACCGAGTTTTGAAGCGGCAATTTCATAAATATCAGGAGCCGGCTTACCTTTAATTTTTCCATCCGAGTATACAATTTTATCAATATCAAACCATTTTTCCAACTCGAATTCTTCAATATAAAAATCAACATTATCTTTATCAGACATAGTTGCAATAGTGCGCGGAATATTATTTTCTTTAAGCCAATCCAAAAATTCAACGGCAAATGGAGCAAGATGTGTATTCTCTTTATCGTCACGACACATTTGACGATAAACGGCTTCTTTTTCACTTCCCAGTTTTTCTACAAGCTCAGGAGAAGGTTTTGTTCCGATTAAATAAGTGAGAATATCTTCATTTGTACGACCGAACATATATTCGCGCATTTCTTCATCGGTAAATGCATAAGGACGGACGCGTGTTGAAAATTCACGCCAGGCTTCCAGATGTTTTTCAGAATCCCAGAATAACGTACCGTTAAAATCAAATATTATACCTTTATATTGCATGATGCCCTCATTTATTTCCCGTTTTCGATAATTTTGTTATAATAATTCAAATAAAGCTCTGCATCCTTTGGTTTATTAAGCTTTTTAGAGGTATAAGCCATATTATAGTGAAAATCTGCAACTGTCGGATTATAATCAATAGCAAGAAGGAAATTTTTTCTTGCATCTTTTAAATTACCGAGCTTCAAATAAGCGCATCCCATGTTGTAATAAGCGTATGAAAAATCAGGTTTAAGTTTAATTACCCGTTTAAACTGCCCGATTGCCATATTTGGCTTATCCTGTTCAAGATAAAGATTACCGAGATTATAAGCAGCTTTATAAAAAGCAGATTCATTCATCTGAGCTTGCGAAAACATAAAATCCGCATCCTCATCGCGCCCCTTATCTTGAAGAATATTTCCCAACAAAAGCCAATTTAAAGGGGTTCTCGCCTCAGGAGGTATCGTCAACAAAAGATTAAATGCCTCTTCAATACGATTTTCCGCATAAAGAAGTTTTGCCTGTTCGTTAATAACCGATTCTTCAGCATAAGTCACACTTCCAAAAAATAGACATATAACCAGTAAATACACAAATCTCTTCATACCAAAAGTATACAACAAAAATTTTTAAAACAAAAATTTGACTTTAAAAAAAAAAGCATAATAATGTTGGTGATGTCTCTTTTACTGGTTAATACCTGCTTCTACTCCTTGGAGCAGGTATTCTTTTTATAGACATTTGGCTAATTGTTTTAGTGATATGTTAATGATTAAATAAAAAAATGGAAGATGAAAGAATTAAAGAAATAGTAACAACATTATTAGACAATGCTTTTGATTATTTAGAAAAAAGCGCAAAAGAATTTGACTCTGACCCAAAATATTCGGTAATAAACTTTTTCTCATCAGTTGAATTATTTTTAAAAGCCCGACTTGCTTGTGAGCACTGGAGTCTTATTGTCGCTGATGAAATAGTTCTGTCAAAATTTCTTGACGGCGACTCAAAAACGTTATATTACGAAGAATTGGTAAAACGTTTAAATCAAATTTTTCATAAAGAACAGATATCAAAGGCTGCAAACGAAGCATTTAATGCTTTGCGGAAAGAACGTAACAAACTTATGCACTTCACGCACGACTTAATCTCAAAAAATCCGCAAAAATTCGAAAAACTCAAAATTGATATAGCAATTAAAGAACTTCTAGCCTGGCATTATCTTAAAGCAATCCTTTGGAGATGGGCTAAATTATTTGGTGAAGATATTGTAGTTAATGGCATAAATAAATATGAATCTAATATCAAAAAACTCGAAAAATATTATGATTTAAAATTTAAAGCCGTCGAAAATATATTAAATGATTACAAATCACAAAAGCGTATAATTAGAAAATGTCCGATATGCGGTAAAGTTTCTGCAGTAATTGAAACATTTGAGGATTACCCGTTCACATGTTATGAATGCTTTGTTTGCGGGCATATTGACGAAAGAAGAGAAGTAAGAATAACTTGTCCTGCATGCGGAACAAATCATCGAAAAAATCTCGACGATTTTAACTTTGGAAGTTCTTTTAAATGCGATTGTGGAGAAGTTATAACACTTGAACAAATAATTGAAGCAGTATTTAACACTATTGATGAAAAACATATTGAAGCTTTCTTTGATACAGAAGTAATAACAAAAGACAATATGTATGATTCACATATAATAAATTGTACGAATTGCGACAGTTATGATACAGGAGTAAAATGTAATGATTTTTATGTGTGCACAGCCTGCGGCGCAATAGATAAAAACCCTCCGATTTGTGAATATTGCAACTGTGCCTCTATAGGCTCCGACTTTAACGGAATCGACACCTTTAACGAAGGTTGTGACTTCTGTGACGGTAATTGGGAAAATGTTCTTAATAAAAATGATTAAAAAAAAAGAGGTTGAATCTTTTCAACCTCCTACACACTATTTACACACTATTTAAGAAATATTTTTATTTTTTAGGATTAGAATTATTTTCACCAACAGCAGGCGTACTTCCAAATGCACTCATTGCCATTCCTGCAAGAGCACCGACCACGGCACCTACAGCGGCAAGGAATCCGGGTTTACTTGTAACCATTTTCTTGAATACCGGAATAGAGAAAAGCGCATATAGCGAGCCTGCGCCAACTAAAGCACCGCCTGTTGCGTTACCCGCAATCTTTTTGGTAGATTCCCATCTGCTGACAGGTGCTCCGTTAATTCGCGAAATATTTTCTTCCGCAGTGGTTCTATCCGCAAAACCCAGCGTCAATGATTGATACAAACCTTGCACAAATGAAGGATTACCGTTCTTGCGAATATCTTCAGTCAATGATGTATTATACATTTGCCTGTAATAAGTATCTGCTTTAGCTATAAGCTGTTCGGTTGTAATATTAGGATTATTACCGTTTGCAGCTTTTATACTGGCAATAAGCTTATTAAGCGCAGGGATTATCTGTTGCTGTTCATTTTGCATAATTTTTTCACGCAAAATCGTTGCCTGACGCTGAATTGATTCCATTGGAGCGTTTGCCTGAAAATCTACCTGACGAGCCTTCTGATTTCTTCTTAATTGACTGTCATACATAAAATCCTGGTATCGTTCCATATTTTGATAATATTGATCATAATTCATACCGCCCATAAATCCGCCCGTATAAGGTGTTGCAAATGAATTATTAAACAAACTGCCGTCCATTGAAAACATCGGATTAGAAAATGATGAACTTCCAAAGAGATCGTTTAGCATTACTCCGTTTGCATAATTATTATAAAACGGCATCATACCCATTCCATACGGTGATATTCCGCTGACAAATTCGCCTGCCATTTCCTAACCTCCAAATTTAATTTAACCTACCTTACTTATATAAAAACATTTTGTCTTTGCAAATTGCGCAATTTATGTAATAATTATTACAAAATCTTAACAATTAATATTATGAAACATATTTGCTATTCGGCGTAAATCATTGTAAAATGTAAGCGTGGAGATATTTAAGCCTTGAAAAAGATAAGATTCAGAAAATTTATGACCTTTGTGATGATTGTTGCATTTATTGCATCAATATTCATTTACCCGCAATGGTATAAGAGACAGGTCAATAAAGTTCGCGGAATGTATTACGTTTCAAAAGGCGACAAGGCTTTACGTAAGGCAAAATTTCAAAAAGCAATTGATTTCTATCTTTACGGTCTTAGACTTTATCCGGAGCATTACGGTGCCTGGCTGAATTTAGGAAACATTTACGTTGCGTATGAGGATTTTTACTCGGCAATTGACGCTTACGAAAACGCTATAAAACACAACAAACATTATGTTATTGCAAGAATGAATTACGGAATTGTCTCGGCTGAACGTCTCGGAGATTTCGACGGTGCGATTTCTCAGTATAAAGAAATTCTCGGAATACGACGTAAACTTGTTTATATCCCGTTTGTATTCAGTAACCTGAGAAGCTACAAGACAAATATGGGACTTGCTTATTACAATATGGGTGTTGCCTACAGGCAAAAATCAATCTATTCGGAAAACAATTACGACTATCAACAATATTTTCTGAGCGAAGCCATTAAAGCTTATGAAGAAGCCGTAAAAATTCTAAAAAACGATTATGACGCAAGATACAACCTTGCACTCGCATACCAGCTTAACAGAGATTACAATCGCGCAGGTCTGACTTATTGTGACGCAATTGAAATAGCCCCTATGAATTACGAAGCGCACTACAATCTGGCGGTTCTTTTAAGACATCTGAAACAGTACAAAGAATCTTACAAAGAAATGGAAAAAGCAAATACACTTATAGCAACAAAAGACGGTCAATCGAATCGCCAACGCTATGTTTTTGATGTAATGAATGATGTTACCAAACTCCTCTTGACTGAAGATGACGGACAAGCATGGCTAAGAGAAAAATTCAATGCTGAAGTTGATGCTCAAAGCAACGGAATGACATATATTAACGGAAGACTTGTAGCCTCTGACGATTTGGACAAAGCTATGCTTGACAACTTCAAAACCTGTTCGGCAAGAGACGTATTTCTTGATATTGAGGATTAAATTTGATAATAAAGATTAGGAAACATATTATAAAATCTTGTTAATAAAGAAAATACAGTCGATAATAAAATCAGAAAACAGAACGCATAAATTATATTATTATTAACCCCAAATTTGAACTTAGATTTTGCAGCTAAAAGAATCAAAAACGGAAGCAAAAGTGTCACAAAATATTTTCCGTTTAAACCCATGACAATTCCACTACCAACCAACGACCACGACAAATACATATAAGTAACTATTAAAAGATATGATACTGTTAAAGTTGATGATAACAGTAATATTTGAAATTTTGAAAGAATAATCTGCCTGTCAGAAGTATTCAATACTGCATAAATAATTGCCAAAGGATAAAGCAGATAGGTCAAAATATCAAGACGCGTATCCTGCCAGCCCAGTACACCAATCATAGTTACAATAATTCTGAAAGTTTTTATTAAAATTGTTTTAAAAAGGACTGCAATAAATTCCAACGGATTATGTAAAATAAAAGAAAGTTGTGCGTACATATCAGCACCTTCTCTCAACGGGACATATAATCCCGCAACAGCTTTACTCCATATTATACATGCAAAAATCGCAGGTAAAATAATAACACTAATCTTTTGCCAATATTTACCGCAAAAACGTTTCGGAGGAATCAGAAATAATAACGGCAGTAATAAGAAATGATGTTTTATCAATGCCAGTACTGTCGATAACAATGCTAACAACAATAAATTTTTGATACTTATTTTTTCATTATTAACACTACATTTTAGAATCAAACCAATAAAAATAAGACTTACTGAAATTAGCACGGCGTCAGTTGATAAAGACGCAGCCAAAGAAAGATTCATCGGCATTAATAATATAAGGAAAACTGCAAGTTTTAAAACTGGAATCACTTTTATTGCATAATACCCCAGAATTGCATACATAATTAAATTAAACAATCGTCCGAAATAAAGCATGATAAGCGGAGATAAATTTAAAATCTTAGCGACATATACACCCATACTTTGCGGTATATAACCCGCAGGACTATATAGCGCAGTATTTGAATAACCTGTAAAAACTTCATTATCTGAAAGCTTTATACCTAAATTTTCAGACAATTCCGAAATAGAAGTTTTTTCATTAATATTTTTGACAAGTCTGTCATATTTATGAGTCAGACAAGAAAGAGATTCAGAAAGCATTGAACCTGAAACAGCGCCTTGTTTTTCCGCAACAAATTGCCCCGAAGCAATACCGTATGCTCTGTAAAAATGAAAATTTTCATCAACCGATTGAAACGGAGGAGTTATAAAGATAAAAATCAAGCCAAATAAAAAGACAAATAATAAAAAAACTTTTTCAATTTTCATACTACCCCTTAACCGCGCCTTCGTTTTCACCCGAAATAAAATACCTCTGCATTGCAAGGAAAAAGATTAAAATAGGAATCGTCGAAAGAATCGAACCCGCTGCAATAAATCTCCAGTTTGAACTGAACATTCCCTGCAAATTGTTTACACCAACAGGAAGCGTATACATTGATTCTTTTGTAAGCACAATACTCGGCCACAAAAATTCACCCCAAGAACCGATAAACGTAAATATAGCAAGCACTGCAAGCGACGGCTTTACCATAGGTAAAAGAACCTTGATAAATAATTGCCATACGCTGCACCCGTCAACAATTGCAGCCTCTTCCATTTCGCGTGGAATCCCCAGAAACGCCTGACGCATAAGAAAAATTCCAAACGCACTCACGGCAAACGGCATTATCAATCCGACAAATCCCGCAAAATTATTGACACTGTCTACCAGATGAAGTTTTAAGGTTATCAGATAAACAGGCAGCATTATAGCCTGAAACGGTATCATAATAGTTGAAAGTACCGAAAAAAATGCAATCTTTTTACCTTTAAATTCCATTCTGGCAAGAGGATAACCCGCCATCGCCGACAGAATCAAATTTAACAAAACGGTTCCGCCCGCCACAATCATACTGTTTATAAAATATCCGATAAAATCAACCTTTTGCCATACTCCGACGTAATTTTCCCATGTAAAATCCGCAGGAATAATCGTCGGAGGATATGCAAAAATATTTTCTCCCGCTCCCTTTAACGAAGTCGAAATAAGCCAGATAAAAGGAAATATCGATAAAAGCGATACAAATATTAAAATAAAATGTATTGAAAATTTTTCAAAAAAACGCTTCATAAATGATACTTATTCCTTTCAAACACAAAAATATTTAACAAAGAAAATACCATTACAATAACAAGCAGAACAACCGCCATCGCAGAGGCATAGCCCAAATCAAGGTTTTCAAACGCACGCTCATAAATATAATAAACGATAGTCTTACTCGAATTTAAAGGACCGCCTTTAGTCATAACGTAGATTTCCGCAAAAACCTTCATCGCCGAAATTGCGCTTATCGTAGTAACAAGAGCGATAGTTGGCATAATATGCGGAATCGTCACTGTTAAATGCTTTGTCAAAAAATTTGCCCCGTCAATATCACAAGCCTCGTATAATTCTTTCGGAACGCTCATCAATGCCGCGAGATAAATTATCATGTAATATCCGACACCTTTCCATATTGTAACAAGTATAACCGAATAAAGCGCCCATTTAGGGTCGGTAAGCCATCCGATTGATTCAAAACCCATAGAAGTCACAAGAAAATTCAAAATTCCCTGATCAGCATAAAGCCACTTAAAAGCAATAGCCGCAACAACAATAGAAACAATTACAGGCAAATAAATAAGTATTTTATACAAAGTTACGCCGCGAATTTTTTGATTGATAAGAATTGCAATAAACAACGGGAATATAGCCAGAATCGGCACCGCAACAAAAAGATATATAAAAGTATTCCACAAAACTTTATAAAAAACAGGGTTTTGAAAAAGTTTGAAATAATTTTCAAACCCAACCCACGTCGGATTATAAATACTTGAAGAATAATCCTGAAAACTCAATAAAAAAGTTTGAAAAAACGGGATAAAGAAAAAAATCAGCAATACAATTCCCGCAGGAAGCAAAAACAAATAAGGTGCGTATTTCCCGTAATATTTAAACATAAATTGATTATATAAAATTCAGAAAAATTTTTCAAGAAATTTACATTTTAACGTTATTATGAATCTATTAACGTAAAATCTTCGGGCAATCTGTCCTCAATTCGCTTCAACAATTCCGACGGCTTTATACCCAATGCCTGACAAACAGTCCATATCGATATTAATTTGGGCTCATTTACACCATTTTTCAGACGACTCAACAAAGACATCTGTACATCAAACTCATAAGCCAATAATCTCAACGATTTATTTTGACTTTCTCGTTCTTTTTTTTAATTCATCCGCTAATAATTCAAAATCAACTCATTAAAAATAAGTAACTTTAATGAAATACAAACATATATAGATAAAAAGCGATAGTTTGAAAGGAGGACTCGAACTATCCCTCCGTTGCTAATTCGTGCTGCGGTGTCGAGATTTACCGTATCAAACTATCAATCACATTATAAACTATTTTATTAAAAACTTCAACCCCTTAGGGTTTTTAGCACACAAAAAATAAGGAGAACTTTATGACAACACTTGACGGTGGTGTTAATTCTGACGTGCAATTAAAGATGATTATAATTGGAAATAATTATTTTACAATTAATACGTCTGACGAGGTGTTTTCTAGAACACGTTTACTTACAGAGCCTCTGATTTTTGCCTTTGTTCTTGTTCCCATAACAACAAGGTCAATTTGTTCTTCCCGCGCAAAATCTATTATCTTTTCAGCCGGAATCCCCGTTATAATAGCGTCTTTTTCGACAGGAATACTGAATTCTTCAAGACGGGATTTTACATCGCGAATTATACGTTCGGCATTTTTTAACTGACGCTGTTCAATTTCAAGAAGCCAGTTTGAATCAAGGGTTCCTTCAAGAAAAAGTAAATTAGGATTTTCTGATACAACACAAATAAAAATTTCTTTTTCGTTTAAATTGAGATATTTTATAGCCATGTTCACTGCGTTGTAAGAATTATCCGTTCCGTCAGTTGCAAAAAGAATTTTCTTTGCACGATTTTCGTATTTTGAAATATAAGATGAAATGCTTGAACTGTTAAGAATGTCGCGGGAAACCGAACCGAGCCATTTTTGTATCCCCTTTTTACCGTGAGAACCCATAATAATAAGGTCGTATTTTTCACGGTCAAGCTGTTCAAGAATACTGTCAACAGATTCACCGCAGCGTTTTATATTTTCACCGAAAATAAGATTCGTTTTTGCAATTTCTTTTTCTGCGAATTTCAAAATATTATCGGCAACATTTGCGCAGGAATTAGAAAACCCTTCTTCTTCAATGCTTACTTCATCGGGAAGAAAAGTCCAGTCAATTACGCAAATAGTATCTACAACAGCGCCTTTTGACCATTTTGCAAAATTTTTCAGCGCGTTAAAACTAATCTTTGAACCGTCTGTACAAAACAATACTCTCATATATTTTCCTCAACTTAATTTACTCACTCTATTAAGATAACTTATGTTAAGAGAATGTAAATTGTCTGGTATTCTATATTTTTTTTTGATAAAATGAAATTGTGGATAATTGCTATTAATAGGATTGAATGTTATAGTCATGCCGGCAGATGAAAAAGTTAATCTAAAGGAATATAAAAATTTAATCGAAACGATTGCAAAAGTTGAGTATCAGAAATTCTCTGTTTCTCATCTTGTTGAACTGCCTGAACTTATTAATATCGGAAACCACACTTTATATATTTTATTTAAAAACAATCCGCCCGAGAACTATAACAGCACATACTTATCCACTGCTATCAAATGGGCAATAAGAAACGAAGTCAGAAGACGCTACAAATGGTACTCTCTTAAAAACCGCAAAGCCGCAATGGAAACCGAAAACGACGAACAGGAAGTTCGCTGCGAAGTTTACAAAACAATTCTTTCCATTGACGAAATGCAGGATGCGGAAGTGCCTACTCAGATTAAGGCTGAAGACCAGACTCCGGAAGAAGCAATTGAGTTTAGAGAATTAAAAACTCAAATTATCGAATCTATGAAAAAACTTCCGAAAAGAGAAAGAGAACTTATTGAATACAAATTCTTCAAAGAGAAAAAACTCAGAGAAATCGCAGAAGAATTTGATATTTCGCAATCAAGAATTTCCAGAATCATTCAATCGGGATTAGATAAAATAAAAAAAGACTTAAAAAGACAGGGGATAATTTAGGGAATGAAAACAATTTTTGAAAAAAGCAACAACTCGGGTATTTATCTTACGGATGAAAAAGAAGACTTGAGTTTCTTAAAGTCGGCATTTTTACGAAAAGAAGCCTGCAATCTTCCACAAGTCGGCGAACTGGAAGTTTTAAGACACTACAAAGAACTTTCAGACAGAAACTTCTGTATTGAAAAAGGATTCTATCCGCTCGGTTCGTGCACAATGAAATATAACCCTAAAGTTAACGAACTGCTTGCATCACTTGAGGGTCATACGAATTTACACCCGCTTATGAGTGACGAGGATTCTCAAGGGGCACTTCATTTGATGTATAACTTACAGGAAGCCTTAAAAAATATTACGGGAATGGATGCCGTAACTCTTCAACCCGCTGCAGGAGCCCACGGCGAACTCACGGGAATGATGGTTATTAAAAAGTATTTTGAGGTAAAAGGCGACAACAGAACAAAAGTTATTATCCCTGACAGCGCACACGGAACAAACCCTGCAAGCGCTCACATGTGCGGTTTTGAAATCGTTTCAGTCAAATCAAATGAAAAAGGTCAGGTTGACATTGAAGCATTAAAAGAAGTTCTTGATAAAGACGTTGCCGCTATTATGATGACAAACCCTAATACGCTCGGTATTTTTGAAGAAAATGTTCTTGAAATTTCAAAGTTAATGCACGATAACGGCTCGCTTCTTTATTATGACGGAGCTAACTTTAATGCGATTATGGGCTATACAAATCCTAAACTTATGGGATTTGATGTTGTCCACCTGAATCTTCACAAAACTTTCGCAACTCCTCACGGTGGAGGCGGCCCGGGTGCCGGACCTGTCGGAGTTGTGGGAAATTTGAAAGAATATCTTCCGACTCCTGTTATTGAATTTGACGGAGAAAAGTATTTCAGAAATTATAACCTTAAACATACAATCGGTTCGGTAAAATCTTTCTACGGGAACTTTGGAGTTCTCGTAAGAGCTTATGCCTACATTCTTATGATGGGCACCCGCCTCAAAAACGCAACGGAAGACGCAGTTTTGAATGCAAATTACCTTAAAGAAAAACTGAAAAAATACTATGATTTGCCTTACGATGAACCTTGCATGCACGAATTTGTGCTTTCGGGCGAACGTCAAAAACACGATTACGGAGTTTCAACTCTCAACATCGCAAAACGGCTTATGGATGAAAACACTCACCCGCCGACAGTATACTTCCCTCTAATCGTCCACGAAGCGTTGATGATTGAACCGACGGAATCGGAAACTAAGGCTAAACTTGATGAGTTTGCAGACGTGATGATTAAAATTGCAAAAGAAGCAGAAACCGATGCACAATACATTCTTTCCGCACCTCACACGACGCCTGTAAAACGCGTTGACGAAACATTGGCAGCAAGACACCCTGATTTAAAATATACGGAAAAATAAATATGGAAAAGAAAAAGATAAAAGTAGCATTCCCTCACATGGGAACAATATACATCGCATGGGCAGCGGCATTAAGAAAAGTCGGGCTCGAGGCTTACATACCGCCTTATACAAGTAAAAAAACATTATCACTCGGAACAAAAAATGCTCCTGAAGCAATATGTTTGCCATACAAACTTATTCTCGGTAACTTTATTGAAGCAATCGAAGGCGGCGCGGATTACGTTGCAATGATATCTTCCCCGGGAATTTGCAGACTCGGAGAGTACGGTTCTTGTATTAATAATGCTCTGACCGATATGGGATATAAGGCAAATTACATAGAATTACAACTGTATGACGGAATTGAGGGGTTATACAGATTCTTGAAAGAAATTACAGGAAAGAACGATCCTGCGCTATTTATACGTGCAATTGTCCTCGCAATGAGAAAAGTATTTCTCCTTGACGACTTGGAAACAAAATTATCCTACTACCGCGCAAGAGAAATTAAAAGCGGAGAAGCCGAAAAACATTTTCTTAAAGCGTTAAAAATCGTTGATGCAGCAATGAATACAAGAGAAATGAATAAGGCTAAAAAACTTGCGTTTGCAGAGATGGATAAAACCGAAATTGACGAAAAACGAGAAGTTTTATATGTCGATATCACAGGCGAAATTTATCTTGTATGCGACAAATTTTCAAATCAGGACATTGTAAAAGAACTGGGTAAAATGGGTGTACAAACAAGAAAAAGTCTTACCGTAAGCAGTTTCTTAAAAGATGCAATCATTCCGAAAATATTCAGAAAAGGCGAAACTCACCTTCAACGTGCAAACAGACTTGCAAAGCCTTATCTTATGCGTGATATAGGCGGAGACGCTCTTGAATGTGTTTCGGACGTTGCATACGCTGACCAACGCGGTATTGACGGAATTATCCACATAAGTCCGTTTACCTGTATGCCTGAGATTATGTCTCAAAATATTTTCCCGAAAATGAGAGAAAACTGCGACATCCCGATTTTACCTTTGATTATGGATGAACAGACGGGTAAAGCAGGTTATCTTACGAGATTGGAGGCTTTTGTGGACTTGATGAGACGCCGCAAAAGAAAACTTGCAATGGAAAGTAAAAAACAGGAACAAACTACTAAGTAATTTGCACAATTAAATAATAAGGCACAGAGGTTATAATAAAATATGCTCAAACTTTTTAAAAACGCGTTTAAATATACAAATGAAGGGATAATTTTAGCAACTCCTTTGATTTTATTTATATGGCTTATTGTAATATATCTTGGTTTTGCAAAAAGCGTAGCGGATACGCTTCCGGAAATAATTTCGGCAACATTAACTCTTGTCTGTATGATTGGTGCGTTTATGTCCGGCTGGTTTTATATGGTCAAAAAATCAATAGAAATTTCTAAAAAAGACTATATTTTGGATAACGACCGTTCACGCGCCTCTTTGAACCTCATAAAAGAAATGCCTGCCGGTATAGGAAAATACTTTCTTTCCTTTGTGGGAATGTCGTTGTGCACATTTTTAATTTTTGCATTATTCGGGGTTGCCGTTTATAAAATAGGAATGCATTTTATAGGAAGTATAGATTTTACTCCTGCACAGATTAAAGAAGCAATGGCATCGCCTCAGGATATGAGAGTTTTTCTCGATTCTTTGACAATAGAACAACTGTACAAACTCGGTAACTGGAACTTTTTATTCCTGATATCAAGTTCAATATTATCATTTTTGTTGATGCTGTGGATTCCTGAAATAATCTACAAAACATTGAACCCGATTGGAGCTTTATTCGGATCAATCGGTAAAATATTCAAAAGATTCGGAAAATCTCTTTTTATTTTCATATATTTATCAATTTTGAATTTCATTATCTCATTTGCAAATACATTTTCGGTACTTAATCCGTTACTGTATATGTTAATGATGATTGTATATTTCTATTTCTTAGTTTACGTGGTTGTGTTAATATTCTCTTATTATGACAGCGAATTCAACAAAGAAGAAAGTAATAGCGATAGTCGGAGCGACTGCTAGCGGAAAAACGGCATTTTCCATCGAACTTGCGAAAAAAATCGACGGAGAAATAATTTCCGCAGATTCACGACTTGTATACAAAGGATTTGATATCGCCTGCGCTAAACCGACAATGGAAGAGCGTGAAGAAATCCCTCATTTTATGATGGATATAGTAGAACCCGAATTTGAATATTCGGCGGGACTATATGTAGATGAAGCAAAAAAATGTATTTACGATATAATTTCTCGCGGAAAGACTCCGATAATTACAGGCGGAACAGGGTTGTACTACAGAGTTCTCCTTGAAAATTACGATTTGCCGAAAGTCGGTGCGGACTACGAATATCGTACAGAATTAAAAAAAGAAGAAACTGCGGATTTGTACGAACGATTACAAAAACTCGATCCCGCTTGCGCAGAAAAAATAGAGGCAAATGATAAGAAAAAAATTATCCGTGCACTGGAGGTTATACATCTCACGGGAAAACCTATGAGCGAGGTTCAGGGACAAAAAGAAGCCGAATTTGAAGTTGAATGGATTGGAAGAAACTTTCCGCGCAACGAACTTTATGACAGAATTAACAAACGCGTTGACATAATGTTCGAAAACGGCATAATTGAAGAGACAAAAAACCTTCTCGACAAACACGGCAGAATTCCAAATCTTGTTTACACAATCGGTTATCAGGAAGTAATCGCATATCTTGACGGAATTTTAACACTTGAAGATGCAAAAGAAAAGTTAAAACAAAATACCAGAAATTACGCAAAAAGACAGCTTACATGGTTTAGAAAGAACGAAAATATTCAATGGAATCATTACCCTGAAAAACTCAAAAAATAGCCGGTGTTTTTATATTTTTATGTTAAAATAATAACGTAAATTATAAGAGGGTATGTGTTTATGAATAAAGAAATATTAAAGAAAACAGGGATTATTGCAGGTTCGATAATTGTTGGAATCTATGTGTTATTCTTGATTTTACCGTTATTTTTGAACGGAATCGCAAACTCGTGCGGTCATTACCTTACTAAAGTAATCGAAGACGAATCAGGATTCAAGGTAAAATTTGAAAACGTAAGATTCGTTACAACGCCAAAACTTACAGTGGGCGCCAAAATAGGACATTTAAATGCAGCACTCCCGAATAACGACATTTTCCTAACCCTCGATAACGCTCAGGGAAAATTGTCACTGCTTCCGATTCTCACAGGGAAAATCGAAATCGACCTTGTCGGCGCAGATGACATTTCCGCTAATCTTAAAGTTAAAAAAGACGGAAAATTTCTGATTGAAGATTATATTCCAAAAAACCAACCCAAAGAAAATGAAGAAACTGCCGAACCTGTAACAGGTCTGGCTTTCGGTATGAAACTTTCCAATCATTTACCTGACATTCGCGTAAAAAACTACAAAATAGCCCTCACTGATATCCCTACTGATAAACAGTATTATATTCAAGGTGAAGATTTGAATATAACAGACTTCATCATTAATAAAAAAGTCAAACTTTCAACAAACGGCAAAATCGTTCTGGACGACAAAACACCTTTTAATTACGATATCAAAGTTTTAAATAAAATAATGCCTGAAACAAGCCTTAATGACCTTGTTTTTGCACCTCAAACACAGGATGAACAAAAGCCTGCCGAGCCTTTTGAAATTAACGTAATTGATATTTTTAAAACGATTCACAAAAACCAACTCACTGCAAATCTGAAAACCGATATTACCACAGACGGAAATCTTGAGGATATAAATCTGCACGGGCTTATCAATATTGACAAATTAAGCATTGCCGTTGACGACACACCGCTTCCGGACGGACATGTTACGGTTAATATGAAAGGCAAGAATATTGATATAGATTCAGCAGTTTATACTGCAAAAGACGAAGAAACATCATTAAAAGGCTTTGTCAAAACAGGTAAAAAACCGCACGTAAATATTACCTGCAAATCAAATGCAGGAATCAATAATATTTTTAACCTTATTGACAGCCTTGCAAAATCCGTCAACAGCAAAGAACTTGACTCGTTAAGTGCCAAAGGTTCAATTGACGCAGATTTTACTATTAACGCAGATACTAAAAAAGTCCAATCTTCAGGTTACTTTAAAATTCCTCAGGCAAGCATTCGTTACGGTCTGTTTGACGTTTTAATTGATAAAATTTCTGCCGATATAGATTTTTCAAACAATATGATAAACATTAAAAAACTCGGATTTTCAATCCTTAATCAGCCGCTTAATGTTTACGGAACAATAAAGCAAAACACGTCTGTAGATTTACACCTTATTGCGGATAAACTTTTAATAAAAGGGTTAATCACCGCAGCAGGACAGGCGGCACTTTTAAAAGATAATGACATTCGTTCGGGAGTATTGTCAATGGATGCCGCAGTTTCGGGTAATTTGAAACAAATCAAACCGATTTTGAATTTATCTCTGGATAATCTCAATATCTTAAACAAACCTTTGAATATCGCGGTAAAACTTCCAAAAGCAAAAGTTACCGTTGACGAAAAAGACGTAAATATTACTGATACATACTTAACCCTTGATAATTCCAGAGTGGACATTGCAGGTAAGGTGTCGGATTACCTGACAAAAAAACTTGCGATAGATATAACGGCAAAAGGAGGACTCTTAGCGTCAGATTTACGCGCAATGCTTCCTGCCGAAATGAGAAAGGATATTAAAGCAAGCGGAAAATTACCTCTGTATGTAAAAGTTACAGGTAATGATAAAGTCCAAAATATTCTTGCCCAACTGCTTGCAACTCCGTCTGATTATCTCAATGTAATAAACGTTGACCAATTAAACGGCAAAAGCACTCTCATAACTTCAAACATGAAAATTGCAAACGATTCGCTTAAATTATCTGATACGGGATTATATGCAATAAACGGACTTTCTCAGATTCCGACATCAAATCTTTCGGGAAATCTGGTTGCTGTAAATGGTTCGGTCGACAAACTGGCATCTAAACAAATACTTAATAATATAACAATAAAAACACCTTCAAATATTGATTTTACAATCCCGGGATTTCCAAAATCAAAAATCAAAGGTGCGGCAAATATTACGGTTAACGGAACGGCGTTAAATCCTGTAATCGGAGGCAGTGTAAGCATTCCGTCAATCAAAATTCCGGAAGTGCTCGTAGAAATCGGAACTATGAATCTCGACCTGGGCAATTCAAAAGCGAAATCAGGCTATCTGATTCCGTCAGGGAAAGGTACTGTGGCAAAATTCAAATCCGGAGGCATTGAAGCAACCGATTTAAGCAGTAATTTCAGCCTCACTTACGACACCCTTTATCTTAACGGAATAAAAGGCAGCGCCTTTGACGGAAAAGTTAACGGAGATGTCTCTGTTAATCTTGTTAACGGAAAAACAAACGTAGACTTTCACGGCAACACCATGAACGCGGAAAAAGCCGTAGAAGGTGCAGCGGGAATAAAAAATGCACTCTCGGGAACCCTAGGATTTAACGCAAAGCTTTCACTGAACGCATATGCTCCGTCAGAAAACGCAATGATGCAATCTATGAAAGGTAACGTTAATTTCGATATTAAAAACGGAACCCTGGGTAATATAGGAAGATTAGAAAATCTTCTTTTGGCAGAAAATCTCCGCTCCAACGGGGTTATTGCGGCGGCGCTGACGCCTGTTACTAACATGCCTGTCGTAAAAAACACTGCAATATTCAAGTCAATTTCAGGCGATATGAACTTTGACAACGGCTGGGCTGATATAAAATCAATTAAAACGTCAGGACCTTCTATGGCATATTTTGTATACGGAAAATATAACCTTTTAAACGCTTCGGCAAATCTTACAATTCTGGGACGCCTCGGCTCTGATGTTGTAGCGGCACTCGGACCTGTAGGACAATTATCCGTCTCAAAACTTACGTCATATATTCCGAAATTCGGAAATCTAACAGGTAATTTGATTAACGCACTCACAACAAACCCTAAAGGTGAACGCATATCGGAAATTCCTGAACTTTCCGACGGAAACAAAAAACATCAGGACTTTAAGGTTTCATTTAACGGAGGAATTGAAAGTTCAAGTTCGGTTAAATCTTTCAAATGGCTTTCCGTCTGCGATACGTCTGAACTCGAAGGCGGCAGCATGAAAGACCAATTCAAACAAAGTACCGATGCGCTTAAACAACTTCAAAACCAAAGAAAAGAAGAAGTTCAAAAAAGCATTGAAGAAGCCAAAAATGCAGCAAAACAGACTGCAGAAGATTTAAAAAATCAGGTTCAAAATACAAAAGACAGCATTAATGAATTAAAGAACCTGTTCAAAAAACCGTCTGCAGCGCCGCAATCACCAGAACCAACCGCGGCGCCTTAGGCAACATTTAGAGAATACAAGCCAGAACCATCAGAATAAGCATACCGATTTGAACACCGGTTGTCATATTTTGCGCAAACTTATTCGTATCATATTTGCCTGAGGATTTCTGAGCATTGTATGCGCTTGAAATTCTGTCAAGACGTGCCTGTTGACTATCCTGCGAAAAAACAGTCCCAAACATATATTGTTCTACCCGCGCAAGACGATTTTCCATAGTATCGTTATTGAAATTTTGTTTCATTAACTTTTTCTCAACAGTTGAAAGCGAAGCTTTTTTAGGGCTTGAATTGAAAGAAGAACCGCCCCCTCCCGAATACATAGAATACTGACGAGCATTAAAAGAATCGTAATCAAAATTATCATGCTGCATATATTTGTTCATGTGAAAATCTCCGCCGAGAGGAACAACATCATCCTGATCGTAAAAAGAATTTGATGATTGGGCAATCTGATTATCCATCAATGATTGTGGGCGAATTTCAGCTTTTAATCGTTCGGTTCTTGTACTCAAATCATCGGAATAGGTTTTATTAAAGGTCTTTTTTTCAAGATTTGAAAGCCTTACGCTGATATCTTCTTTAGGAAAAGTTTTATTAAACACTTTTTGTTCAAGTTCATCCACCGCGGGATAACTTACATTTGAAGCCGCTTTCGGCGCTTCATCTTTCCACGAATCAGATTCTTCGGCGAACGTATCTTCTTTCGGTTCAATCTCCTGCCCCATCAAGTCAGCGGCTAAATCTTTCTGCAATTTCGACAAACGCTCAGATTGCTTACCTTTTGTCGGTGCTCCGTAAACAGAAGTTTCAATCCTGTCGAGCCTTGTCTCATCCTTTTCGCCGTTATATTGAAAGCCGTACAGTGAATCTTCAATTCTCCCTATGGTTGAATTGAAAGACGGAGCGGCATTTACGGCATTACCGCCCAAATTACATAACATTACTATTGCGATTAATAAAATTATTTTTTTCATTCTTGAAACTCCTTAGCTACAGGATAAGTTTCAATACGAATAAAAACTATTAAACGCAATCGGGATTTATAAAAAACAAACTTTAAGACTAAAAGAGCGGTACAAAAGTATTAGATTTTAAAAATCATTATACTTTTGTCCTATGCGTTTTTATTAAACCCGATACGAGGCTGCGCATTTCGCGGTTTGTATATAGAATCTTTTACTTTAAGATTTTGATTTTCAACAACAACCCCGAAATAATCTTCTGCTTTCATATCACGTCTTCCGTCAGCACGAGCGACAAGAGCGGCTTTGTCCGTCAATATACCGAGTGCTCTGTTAGGAAAACCTTTTGTAATTGCGGCAATCTTTTTTAACTCTTCCGGAGAATTTGCAAGCGCCAGACCTTTGGTTCTTGATTGAAGAGAAACTTTCAACACCTCGGCTCGAGTTTTCTCATCAGGAAGTCCTATATAAATTTGAGAATCAAAACGTGCTTTTATAGCTTCGTCCACAATATCATATTTGTTGGTTGCACCAACCACGACAATACCTCTGTCGCGGGCTGTTTCAATAAGATTAAGAAGTGTTCCTATTTGTTTTAAATCTTCTGCTGAGGACTCTTTATCACGAGTATGAGTTAAGCCGTCCATTTCATCAATAAACATAAGTACGGGAGAATTATTTTTCTTAGACAATTGTTCTGCTTCGTCAAAGGCTTTCTCATAATTTCTTGAGGTAGCATTTATATACGAAGAACCGGCTTTTCCTATTTTCAATTTCAAAAGAGGAATACCGAGTTCCTGCGCCACGCACTCAACAGTGAAAGTTTTTCCGCACCCCGGAGGTCCATAAAAGAGTATTCCACGCGGGAATCTTTTTCCGTATTCGATTTCGTCAAGCTTTGCGGCTTCGGGATCTTTTATAGGATAAATCAGTTTATCCTCAATTTCGGATTTCAAATCTTCCATTCCACCCATACTTGACATTCCTACAGGAGACCACTTATTTGGAGAATAAACTTCTAAAACATTATTTAGCGTATTATCTTTAGTGCGTGTTGATTCGGAAACGCCCTCAACTGACGACTTAATCTCGTTAACCGTTTCATCATCATCGGCATCACCATATACGTCAGGGTCCAAATCGTCTCTAAGCCATACAACCCAATGTTCGGAATTTTCTTCATCCTGTTCAATCAGTTTATCTGCCTCTGCACTATATGATGACATTTCGTCTTTAAGATAATTCAATTCAGGGAACATATTATCAACAGTTTCGGTAAAACTACACTTCATATCGATAAATAAATGTTTTAATATCTCCACGACTTGAGTATCACCACGTTTTTCAGCTTTACGCATGTAATCTTCAGTATCCATACACAGCTTGTGTGTCTGAATCATCACCGGCAAAAGTGGTTTAAATTCCTTAGCTTTTTTAAGTCTTTGCTGCAATTTTTTGTTAGCTTCTTCGTTATAGCCAAAGTTTATATTATTATTCAAAGGGTAAATTCTCAAATTAAAAAACCTCCATTATGTATTATGGAGGCTTTAAAATTCGTAAAAAAATTTTTTTGCTAATTTTTACATATTTTTAAGTTTTTTTAATTCAGCCAGTTCATCCTGATAAGGAGAAATTAGACGAATTTTTTCGATTATGCCCGGCAAAACTTCGTTGACATAATCTACATCCTTTTCGGTTGTATATTTACTCAAAGAGAAACGAATGCTTCCGTGTATAGCAGTGAAAGGCACATTCATTGCTCTTAACACGTGACTCGGTTCAAGCGAACCAGATGTACATGCACTTCCTGAACTTGCACAGATACCTAAATCACTCAGGTGAAGAAGAATCAATTCACCTTCAATATATTCAAAACCGATATTTGTGGTATTTGGAACCCTGTAAGCCGCACCTGTATTAAGTCTTGCATTATATATATTTTTCAAAATACCGGATTCCAGTTTATCTCGGAGGCGTTTCACCTCGGTCGATTCATATTTAAGAAAATCTGTAGCAATTTCAGCCGCTTTAGCAAGCCCGACAATATACGGCACATTTTCCGTACCGGCACGTTTTCCGCGTTCCTGATGTCCGCCGATAATTAAAGGAGTAAGAATTGTTTTAGAATTACAATACAAAGCGCCTACACCTTTAGGGGCGTGGAATTTATGACCTGAAATGCTGAGCAAATCAACTCCGAGTTCTTGAACATCAATAGGAATTTTGCCCGCAACCTGAACCGCGTCAACAAAAAATTTAGTCTGCGGATTTTTGCGTTTAATAATTTCGGCAATTTTTTGAATCGGGAAAATTACGCCTGTTTCGTTATTTGCATACATAACAGAAACCAATGCGGTGTCGAAATGAATCGCATCTTCAAGCTGTGCAAGGTCGATTTCACCGTTAGAATTTACTCCGATATAATCAACCGTATAACCTTCTTTTTCCAGAGTTTGATACAAATTTAAAACACATGCGTGTTCCACTTTAGTTGTCACAATGTGTTTTTTATTTTTATTCATATTAAGAACACCACGGATAGCCATATTAGCGCTTTCCGAACCGCAGGACGTAAAAATAATTTCTTTTTCGTTTGCGGCATTAAAGAAATCTTTTATAATTCCTCTTGCCTCAAAAATCGCACGCCCCGAATGTTTTGCAAAATCATACATACTTGATGGATTTGCATATTCTTCCTTAAAGTACGGGAGCATTGCTTCCAGAACTTTATCATCAACACGGGTTGTGGCGTTATTATCAAGATATATTAAATTTTCCATTATTCACCTGCTTCTATTACTTCAATGTCCTGACTGATTGCATCGCGCAATGTTGATTGAACGAAAGCTTTCAGAGTCAGCATCGAATTCTTACAACCGGAACATTTTCCGCGGAGTTTGACATAAACCTTATTTCCGTCAATATCAATCAGAGTAATATCTCCGCCATCTTTTTGGAGTTCCGGCGAGATTTGTTTTTCTATAATTGTATTAATTTTGAGAATTCTTTGAGCCGGAGAAAGTCCGCCGTTTTTCTCTTCTTCTTTTTTGTAATAAGTATCAATAATATCCTGAATCAGACCTTTGCATTTGCCGCAGGCGCCGCCTGCTTTTGTATAATTTGTGATTTCTTCAACTGTTTTAAGTCCGTTTTGTTTAATTGCGTCCCAGATAAGATTTTCGGTAATATTGAAGCAAGTACAAACAATTTTTTCTTTTTTCGGTTCAATATCATTACGAATATCTTCAAGATCCTGATAATCTTCATAACCTTTCAAAGCGTCTTCAAGGGCTTCGTAACCCATAACCGAACAGTGCATTTTTTCCGGAGGCAAGCCTTCCAACTGGTCGGCAATATCTTTATTTGTAATCTTTCTTACTTCTTCAATAGGTTTCCCGATAATCATTTCGGTCAAAATACTTGAACTTGCAACAGCAGAACCGCAACCGAAAGTTTGAAATTTGGCATCCGTAACGATTCCGTTTTTAATCTTTAAATATATTTTCAACTGGTCACCGCACGCAAGAGAACCCGCAGAACCAACAGCGTCGGCATCATCAATTTTGCCGACATTACGCGGATTGCGGTAGTGATCCATAACTTTTTCAGAATAATCCCACATATTATATTTTCCTTTATTTTATCTCTACTATAAGAATATTGTAACGCAAAAATTTTGTTATTTATATATACTTAATGTTATATTAATTATTAAAATTTTCCGAGGCAATAGCGGAAACAGGACGGGAGCGTGTCAGAGAAAATTATTATCTGTTTTTATGTTAAAATTGTTTCAGAAAAGGAGAAAAAGATTATGGATATAAAATCAGTTATTCTTGCGGCAGGCAAAGGCACTCGTATGAAATCCGAAACGCCGAAAGTTTTACATGAAATTTTCGGAAAAACCCTCGTTGGATACGTTTTGGATAACGTTAAAAATATTACAAGCGAAAACTTTGTAATCGTAGGGCACCACGCAGAAGAAGTCGAAAGTTTTGTCAAAAAGAATTATGACAATGCAAAAACAGTTCTTCAAACTCCGCAATTAGGAACGGGACATGCGGTTTCAATGGTTTGTCCTATGCTTGAAAACTACAAAGGACTGATTTTAATCCTCTGCGGCGACACACCTTTAATCACAGAAGAAACTTTAAAAAAATTCATAGATTTCCATAAATCCCAAAAATCAGATTTAACGGTAATGAGTACGATTTTTGAAAATCCGACAAATTACGGACGAATTATCCGTGAAGCCGATAACACACTTAAATGTATCGTTGAAGAAAAAGACGCAACACCGGAACAAAAAGCCGTTAAAGAAGTTAACGCGGGAATCTACTGTATTGACTGGGCAAAAGTTCAGCCGGCATTTTCTCAACTCACAAGCAATAACGCACAGGGTGAGTATTACCTTACTGACATAATTGAATGGGGCAAGAAAAACAGTCTGAATGTTAACGCATTCATCTTAGAAAATAATGAAGAAATTTTCGGTATAAATTCCCGACTTCATCTTGCCGAAGCCACAAAAATTATGCAAAAAAGAATTAATGAAAAACACATGATTAACGGGGTTACAATTGTTGACCCTGCAACGACTTATATAAGCGCTGATACAGAAATAGGTCAGGATACAGTTATTTTTCCCGCAACCTATATAGAAGGTAAAAACATAATCGGTAAAAATTGTAAAATCGGACCCTGCGCACATCTTCGCGGCGGTGTTGAGATTGCTGACAACGTTAAAATCGGAAACTTTGTAGAAGTAAAAAAATCAAAAATAAATTCAAATACTAACGCAGGTCACTTATCATACATCGGTGACAGCGAAATAGGTTCTCACGTAAACATCGGCGCAGGAACGATTACGGCAAATTACAACCCGCTCACAAAAGAAAAATCAAAGACTGTTCTTGAAGATAATGTAAAAATCGGCTCAAACACGGTCCTTGTTGCGCCGGTGACAGTTGAAGAAGGCGCGAATGTCGGAGCTTTAAGCGTAATCACCAAAAACATTCCTTCATGGGCTTTAGCCTTAACCCGGTCTCCTATGAGAGTTTTAAATGACTGGGTGAAAAAACAATTAAAATAATAATTTCAGACGGCGCGGATGTTGATAATTTACATGACCTGTGTATTTTCGAAAATTTCCGCGCTCTGATTTTACATATAGCGTAAAATTCCCTGACGGACGGTGGTATTCATCTTCAAAAACACCTAACGTCATTAAATCAATATACGCATTTTCGTCAAGAAGATAATCTTTCGACGGTTCATCAAGCGCAAGTTTTCCGTTAGTTTTTTCGCGCACAAACCTTATCTTTGCGGCAAAAAGTTCTTTTGCCGAAAGTTTTTTATAATCGCTGTCGG
>CAOJDT010000013.1 GCA_948433295.1 uncultured bacterium | reverse complement strand
GTCTTTAAAAACGCCTTTAAATTTTTAATTACAAGCGGAAAAAGCTTAGAACTAGCCAGCCCCCCCCCCCGAAAATGCAGTCATATCAATGGTTTTCATACAGTTTCCTCTTTCCATTTTTAACTTATCTTTACTTAATTAAGTATATCACTTTTTTACAACTTTGCAATATAATAGTGTAAAAATATATAAAGTGACATGGGCTTTTTACGCATTGATGTTATATCATATAAATAATTAAGGAGTCTGAAAAAGCATGCCACCCGTTAAAGAAAAAAAGAATACTCAGGATTTAAATTTATTACCTCAAAACATCGAAGCCGAAGAAGCTGTTCTCGGCGCGATTCTGGTTAACCCTAAAGTTATCACGAAAATAGTCGAAACATTAAAACCCGACAGTTTCTACAAACCTGCCCACCGACATATTTATGAGGCTATGCTTGAACTTTTTAACCAGAACGAAAAAATAGATATTATTACTGTTTCTGATGTTTTGAGTTACAATTCGAAACTTGAACAGGTAGGCGGTCGTTCATTTATTAACGACTTAAGTTTCAACGCAATCACAACTTCCAACGTGGAATATTACGCAAAAATTATTCAGGAAAAAGCAATTAAAAGAGCATTGATTAATGCAGGTTCGGAAATCGTTTCCTTCGGTTATGACATGAATTCCATTGATAATTCGCTCGACAGCGCCGAAAAATTAATCTTTGATATCGCCTCAAGGAAGTCAACAAGTGATTTGGTTCACGTAAAAGATTTGGTTTTGAACAGTTACGAAAAAATTGAATACCGTTACAACCACAAGGACGAACTTTTGGGGACTCCTACAGGTTTCTTTGATTTGGATGCGACATTGAACGGATTACAAAAATCTGACTTAATTATTCTTGCGGCGCGTCCTGCAATGGGTAAAACCGCGTTCGCACTGAACATTGCACAAAATGTCGCAATTCGCGCAAAAACGCCTGTTGCAATCTTCTCTTTAGAAATGTCAAAAGACCAGCTTGTACAGCGTATGCTTTGTTCTGAGGCAGAAATTGATTCACAGAGAATGAAAACGGGTAATATGCAAAGCCGCGACTGGGAAAAACTTGCAGACGCAATGAATTCTTTTGCACAGGCGCCTTTGTATATTGACGATACAAGCGGATGTACTATCACAGACTTGAGGGCAAAATGCCGCCGCTTGAAAATGCAGGAAAAAAACCTCGGTCTGATTCTGATTGACTACTTACAGCTTATGGAAGGCAACGGCAAAGAAGACCGTATGCAGCAGATTTCGGCAATTTCCAGAGGTTTGAAGATTCTTGCAAAAGAACTTGATGTTCCTGTAATCGCGCTTTCGCAATTGTCGCGTGCGGTAGAAAGCAGAACCGACAAACGCCCTATGTTATCAGACCTTCGTGAATCAGGTTCCATCGAACAAGACGCTGACATCGTAATGTTTATTTACAGAGATGAATATTACAGAAAAGCCGAAGGCGAAGAAGATGAAGCCATCAAAGCCGCAAACAAAGGGGAGTCCGAAATTATTATCGCAAAACACCGTAACGGCGGACTTGATACTATAAAACTTCTCTTTCAGGGCAATATTACAAAGTTCAAAAACCCTATCAAAACCGACGCGTTTTAATCAAAACCATTCAATCAACGGACGAATTTCGCCGCATTCGAGTTCATACTTTTCCGCGAGTTCTCCACGAAGAATATTGTCTATGGTCAGTTCTTTTTTAATCGGGTCTGAGAGTAAAACTTCACCTGTTGAGGAGTCAAAGTTTTGCGCATAATTTAATCCGAGATTCGCACAATTTGGAAGCTTAATTGTGCCGTCTTGTTTAAGATATGCAAGCCCGAAAGTTCTGCAAACTGTCCCGCGGCGTTCATATAGCGCGCAGGCATCCTCAATAAGAAAAGGGCATTTATATAGAAATCTTTCGCCGTCAAAAGTTTTTTTCGTCATTTTTAATTCTTCGATATTTTTTCTGATAAGAGCTTTTGTTTCTTTTGGAAGTTTCACAAAACCATACATCAAATATTCCGCCTCAAGCCGCGACATCGGATATTCACCCGCAGAACAGCAATCTGTACAGCCTTTTCGGCATTTTATAAACTCTTTTTCTTTCAAAAAATACCTTTGAAGTTCGGAATCGAATTCTTTCAGAAAATTTTCGTATTTTCCCAGCATTATTTACCCCGAATCAGAATATATTTTCTGCCCTCTTTCACTACTTTATAATCCAGACCTTTACCGTATTTTATAAGGTTTTTCTTTTTCATGGAAATCAGTGCGTCATTTTGTTCGAGTTCTTCCTCAAGATTATCACGCGTTGTTTCTTCTATGTATTTAATGTGCGCGCCGTAGTAATAAAGCAGCGAATATCGTCTTGTTTCGCCGAACGAAATCAACTGTTCTCCCTCTTGATTTGCAAATTTTGCAAACTCAATCAGGTCGTTTTGTCCGAATTTATAATCAATCAGAAAGAATTCTTTTGTGCAAAACGCCGAAACCAGAAGCGTAAAGATTACGTAGGTAAAGAAAACGCCCCAAGGTTTATTTTTAAGAGCGCAAACAATACTTGATATCCCGCAGAATGCCACAAATCCTATGGTAATCCATTTTGCGTCAAGAATATCCGCATATAACGATTTTGGAAGAAACAGCGGTGTAAACAGCGCCGTAAATGCCAGAATTATACAAAATCCTCCCCAGATATAAACAGAAATATCAACGGCTTTTTTGTGTTTGCCTTGTTCAATGTAATTCATCCATGCATAACCGAGGATACATGCAAGATGTACATAAATCGGCAGAATATACGTAATTAACTTTGTACTCGACGACGAAAAGAACGCCAGAATAAATATTGCCGCGAACCAGTTTAAAACCAAAAATTTACGAGTGTCATCAAGTTCGCTAAAATTAAAACTAAAGTTTTTAAACATTGAAAATCGGAAATTTTTAGCCTTAGCAATCAAAAGCGCAACCGCAGAGAATACCCACGGAATCATTCCCCAGAAAATATTCACCAAATAAAACCACCATGGTTCCGAACGCCCGATGTCGTTGGAAGAAATAAATCTTGCAAGGTGGTGCTTTATTATGTATTCCTCATAAAACGCAGGGTCGTGAATTTTCAGCATCAACAAATGCCACGGTAAAACTATTAATAGAAAAAAAGTTAAACCGACAAGAATATATTTAGGTTTCAGCGCACTCTTAAGTTTATCTGAAATCATCAGTGCAAAAAACATTACACCGAAAGGAAGCACGAACCCCGGGATTCCCTTTGCCATAACCGCAAGCCCCGAAAAAATGTAAAAAAGCCATATACAAAACTTTTTATTTTTTTCCTGACAAAAAAATGTCATAAATCCGCACATAATCGAAAATGCAACACAAGTCGATACAACAATATCCAAAATCGCGAATTTAGCAAGTATTACAAACTCAAAACATGTTGCAAGTATCAGAGAAGAGATTACACCATAATTTCGGGAAACAATTTTTCTACCCGCAAAATATACTAGAAAACACGTCAGCATTCCATACAATGCCACCGGAAATCGTGCAGTAAACTCGTTAATTTTCCCGAATATCGCAAAAGAAAAACACTCTCCCCAAAAAAATAACGGAGGTTTTTCAAAGAAATATTCATCATCAAGAATCAGCGTCATAAAATCTTTTGTATGAAACATATCCCGAGCCATTGAGACATAACGCGTTTCATCCACATCCATCAGCGGATAGTTTCCGATATTATGAAAAAATATAAAATAAAATAATATACATAATCCCAGAACAGTAAACCATTCGGAATGTTTTTTTACAAAATCGAAAGTTCTGCCAAAGTAATTCATTTTATCTCTCTCCCTAATCAAATTATGCAAAGAGAGTATAACATAAAAATACTAAAAAACGGAGCCTTTCGACTCCGTTTTAAAATTAATGAAGATATCTGAAATACAGATAAATTGAACTTAGCGTCAACGAGATAAATGTCGTGAGCGCACCATATTTCAAAAATCGCATAAACGTAATCGGATAACCTTTAGTCGCCGCGGTTTCGGAGACAAGAACGTTAGCCGCAGCACCGATAATAGTAAGGTTTCCGCCCAAACATGCACCGAGAGCCAACGCCCACCAAAGCGGGTGATGACCTTCGCCTGCATAAGGAATAGTATGCTGAACCTGTGCAATCAAAGGCGCCATGGTTGCCGTATACGGAATATTGTCGATAATACCCGACAAAATACCCGAACCCCAGAGGATTAACATTGTTGCAGCATTAAGGCTTCCGTGAGTAAGCTTAATCAAGCCGTCAGCAAGGAAAGCGATTCCGCCGTTTGCTTCAAATCCGCCGATAATGATAAACAATCCTACAAAGAAGAAAATTGTTAACCATTCAACGTCTCTGTAAATTTCTTTCGGTTTTTCAAACAAAAGTAAGAACGAAGCGCCCGCCACAGCAAATACATAAGCGTCAATGTGAGTTTTGTCGTGTGTTACAAATCCCAAAATTACAAGCGCCAATGTAATCATTGAACGAATCATTAAATTTTTATCAACAATAGTTTTTGAGTTGTCAAGGTTTGCAACGTGCGCCATTTTTTCAGGAGTAGCTTTCAAGCCTTTTCTGAACAGGAATGTAAGAATTCCCACTACAACCGCAAAAATTACAAACACAACCAGCGTTAACTCGTTCACAAAGTCCATAAAGCTTAAACCTGCTTTTGCACCAATAATAATATTTGGCGGGTCACCGATTAGCGTAGCGGTACCGCCGATGTTTGAAGCAAGAACTTCGGTAATCAAAAACGGAACCGGGTCTGTATCAAATTCTTTTGCAATAACAAAAGTTACAGGCATCATAAGAACTACAGTTGTTACGTTATCCAAAAACGCAGACGCAACGGCTGTGAATGCCGCAAGCGTAAATAAAACAAGTTTCGGATGTCCTTTTGTAAGCTTCAACAGCTCAATTGCCATCCACTTGAAAACGCCGCTTCTGCTTGCAATGTGCACAATAATCATCATACCGATAAGTAAGAATATTACCTCAAATGCAATGTAATCAAAAACGGAGCGGATGTATGTTCCTGCCTGGGTATCAAAATGTCCGTGGAACGGAAGAAGACCCAGAAGCATTGTCAATGAAGCACCAACCAGCGCTACAACTGACTTTTGAATTTTCTCACTCGCGATGAAAATATAGGCAATCAATAAAATTGCGCCCGAAATCACCATTCCGTGAGTAGAAATAAAGTTTTCCATCTTTCTCTCCAAATTGTATATAAACTAAACATTTGAATTTTAACATAAAAATATGCTAAAATAAAAACATCATGTATGAGGTTAAAAAACAGATTTATCTTGATTTGACAAAAAACCAGAAAGCTGCACTGTGCAATAATTTGCGTGCACTGGTGAAAAAATCTCCGGACCTGTCGGTGAATGAAATTTTGGAGAACTTTCTTGAAGATGAAAGATATTATCTCGAAATTAACGCCTCAAGATTTGAGTTTCTGGCAGAAATTATCGACGATGAACAATTTCTTAAAGACACATTGCTGTTTATAAAAGAATGCCGAAAGTATTACGATTACAAGAAAAAACAAGAACCAATAATTCAGGCAAATAAAGAATTCGAAAAAAAGAAACGAAAATTTTTGCAAGAAGTCAAAATGAGTAAAGATGCGCCTACAAAAAAACAACTCTACTATTACGAAAAGCTTTGTAAAAAGTACGGTCTGGACAAAAAAGAACTCTCATCAAAACTTGAAGCGCGCGACGAAATCGACAAAATTTTAACGGAATATTCAAATCCGTCCGTCACAATTTATGAGGAAGAATAATGGAATTTAACAATATAAACGATTTTAAAAATAATTTCACAAAAATATATACCGAAGAAGTTTTACCGCAACTGAAATACATAGACAATGAAAGAATTTTGACTAACAAAAAATGCAACAGAATATTCTGGATATTGATAATTGCAGGTATCCTTTTAAGTTCGACAATATTTTTCATTCCGCAAAAATTCAGCGAATTATCACAAATATTGCCGGCAATAGGAATTTCTGCCATTATCGGCGGCTTTGTAGTGAAAAGTATCATGTCAAAAGATTTTGAAACCAAAATCAAAACCTACATTATGCCTTTATTAATGAAAGCTTTCGGAAATTTTTCATGGACTCAAGAACAACGATTCACTGAAAATGAAATCAAAAACACAGAACTTTTCTCTTATTTTGAAGATATGGATACAGACGATAACTTTTCTGGAACATACAGAGATACTCCTATTGAGATTTCAGAAGCACACCTTACTTATACAACCCGTGATTCCAAAGGCAGAAGAACCACTCATACCAGATTCAAAGGTGTTCTTATTTCAATCGGAGTCGCAAAAAACTTTACCGGTCACACGATAGTAAGAAAACGTGTTTTGATGGGAAATAAAAAAGTTTACGAAGAAGTAAAACTTGAAGACCCCGAATTTCAAAAGAAATATTTTGTTGATTCAAATGACCAAATTGAAGCACGATTTCTTCTCACTACTGCGTTTATGGAAAGATTCAAGCATATTTCGACATCTTTCAACTCTTATGAATCACAATGCGCTTTTAAAGATGGTCGAATCCTTCTGGCATTATCTGTTTCAAAAGACCTTTTCAAACTCGGGGATTTGAATACTCCCGTTACAGACTCAAAGGCTTATGAAATAATGCTCAAAGAACTCATTTCGATTTTTGAAATGGTGGACCACCTCAAACTTTTAGAAAAAACAGGATTATAAAAAATGACAATTCAGAACATAGTTAAAATTCTTACAGACAGCGGGATTGAATCGAATGAAGCTAATATTGAAGTTAAAATGCTAATCGAACATTTTGCAGGATATGGTGTAAAAGATATTATTATGGGCAAAAAACTCGATTCGGCAAAACTTGCCATTGTCAAAGAAAAAGCCGAACTTCGTGTAAAAACCCGTCAGCCGATTCAACATATAATCGGTTTTGCGGACTTTATGGGTGAAAAATTCATCGTAAATCCGTCGGTTTTGATTCCGCGGGATGAAACCGAGTTGCTCGTAAGAAAAGCTGTGGAAATAATTAACGAAAACAATTTCAAAATGGCACTCGATGTAGGAACAGGAAGCGGATGCATTGCCTGTATGGTCGCAAAACACACGGATTGTCAGATAATCGGACTGGATGTTTCGACAGATGCACTCAATACCGCTCTCGACAATGCTTCCCGACTCAATCTTTTCAACAAAGCAATTTTCAGAAAATCCGACATTTTCTCAAACGTTAAGCCTCGTGAAAGTTTCGACATTATCATCTCCAACCCGCCCTACATTCCGCCGCGCGAAAAAGAAAATATTCAAAAAGAAGTTTCTTTTGACCCCGAAATCGCACTTTACACAAAGGACGAAGACGGATTGGAATTTTACGAAAAGATTGTAGCCGAAGCCCCGAAAATTCTTAACCCGAAAGGATATTTGATTTTTGAACTCGGAATCGGTCAGGCTGATGCCGTGAAAAATTTTATGTCAAAAAGCTTTACACAAATAGAAATCTTTAAAGACCTTGCAGGCATTGAAAGAGTCATTTGCGGAAAACTAAAATCCTGACGCAAAATTTTCTGCCGACTTGCTTACCTGTAGTTGCAATTCGTTGATAGTAATCAATAACGGATATATTTTGTTTAAATCATCCGATCTTTCAAGACTGTTTTCGCAGTAACCACAGAGTATCTCAAGATAATTCTTCTGTTCACTGATAAGATTTTGAAGTTTAAAAAATTCCATTAATAATTCTTGTTTTTCGTATTTCATGTATTTTTTCCCATACTAAATCCACAAAAAATATTATAACACAAAATTTTAAAAAACGGAAGTATTATTAATTAAATCTGTTAAATTGATATTTTTTATGTTATAATAATACTAGCCGTTTCAGTATATACTTGATGTTTCGCGTTTTTTTGCATATAATAAATGTTATGAAATATAAAGAAAATGTAAGAAACTTTTGCATAATTGCACATATTGACCATGGAAAATCAACACTTGCCGACAGATTGTTAGAATTTACAGAGACGGTTGCGCAACGTGATATGCAGAATCAGATTATGGATTCGATGGATATTGAGCGCGAACGCGGTATTACGATTAAACTTAACGCGGCAAGAATGAATTATAAAGCCAAAGACGGCAAAGATTATATCCTTAACCTGATTGACACTCCGGGACACGTAGACTTTTCTTATGAAGTTTCACGTTCACTCGCTGCGTGTGAAGGCGCATTGCTGATTGTGGATTCAACTCAGGGCGTTGAGGCGCAAACACTTGCCAACGTTTATCTTGCGGCTGAACAAAATTTGGAAATCATTCCCGTAATTAATAAAATCGACCTTCCGTCTGCGGATGTAGAACGGGTTAAAGAAGAAATTGAAGAAGTTCTCGGAATCGACGCATCTCTTGCGATTCCAGTGAGCGCGAAGGCGGGAATCGGCATTGAAGAAGTTCTTGAGGCGGTTGTAGATTTGATTCCTCCTCCTGAAGATACAACAGAAAAACCTCTCCGTGCACTGGTTTTTGACAGCGCTTATGACCAGTATCTCGGAACACTTTGCTTTTTCAAAATTATCGACGGTAAAATGAAACTCGGCGATAAGGTTAAGTTTATGGCGTCGGGTAAAGAGTACGATGTTGTGGAACTGGGTTATCAAACACCGATGAGGGTTCCTGTTCAAGAACTCACCTGCGGTGATGTAGGATATTTTGCGGGTTCGATTAAGGAACTCACAAGATTTGTGGGCGATACGATTACAACTGTCGAAAACCCTGCAAAAGAACCGCTTCCGGGATATCAAGAGGCGCTCCCGATGGTATTTTCGGGTATGTATCCTGTTGATAACGACGATTATCACGATTTGAAAGAAGCGCTGGAAAAACTTAAACTCAACGACAGTAGTATTACTTTTGAACCCGAAACATCAAGCGCTTTGGGTTTCGGTTTCCGCTGCGGATTTTTGGGCATGCTTCACATGGAAATCGCTCAGGAACGTTTGGAGCGCGAATACAACCTTGATTTGGTAACTACTGCACCGTCGGTAGTGTATAAGGTTTACAAAACAAACGGCGAAATGGTCGAAATCGACAACCCTGCTAATCTTCCACCCGCACAGGTTAGAGATTACATAGAAGAACCTTATGTAAAAGTTCAGATAATTACGCCTAACGATTACGTGGGAACCTTGATGGATTTGGCGCAAACAAAACGCGGAATTTTTAAAAACATGTCTTATCTCGACAAAATCCGAGCAAGCCTTGAATATGAAATCCCGCTCAGTGAAGTAATTACAGACTTTTACGACCAGTTGAAATCGCGTTCAAAGGGTTATGCGAGTCTGGACTACGAATTCAGCGATTATAAGCGTTCTAAACTTGTTAAGCTCGATGTAATGCTTGCGGGAGAAATAGTCGACGCGCTTTCGGTAATCTGTCACGAAGACAACGCGTTTTACATCGGACAAAAATTGACCGCTAAATTAAAAGAAATTATTCCGCGTCAACTTTTTGAAGTTCCTGTACAGGCTGCAGTCGGCGGTAGAGTAATCGCAAGGACAAACATTAAAGCCATGCGTAAAAACGTTCTTGATAAGTGTTACGGCGGCGATATCTCGCGTAAACGTAAACTTCTCGAAAAACAGAAAAAAGGTAAAAAACGCATGAAATCCGTCGGACGTGTAGAAGTTCCGCAAGAAGCGTTCATGGCAGTACTCAGTCTTGACGAAGAGTAGGCAATTTTTCATCTTTACATGTTTTACACATGATAAAGAAAGGTTGCCTGTGTCTATTCAAAACTTAACAAGAAATGTTTTACCCGCCATAACAAAAAACTCTTTGCAAAACAGAACCGCAGTTAATAATATGCCCGAAATGGTTCTTGCAAGAATGATTAGAGAAGGCGACAGCAATATTGTTCATGTTGGAATGAACGAATGCAAAGCCGTTAGAATTTTGCCTGACAGAATTAACACAATATACACCGACGGATTGGCAAGCTGTAACGCTGTAGGCGTTGTTATGAAAGGCAAAGACGGTTATCCGATTACAATCCTTTCACATTATACGCCTCTTCCGGTATCAAAAGATTTACAGGCATCTACCTTGAAACAACAACTTGAAACTTATGATTATTTTATAGACAAATCAAAAAAACCGAAAGTTTTTTATAATGTTCCCGGTTACGAATCCGAAGGGACATTAAAACCTTGCGTGAACAATATTTTCGAAAAAATACGCTCGGTTATGGACAAATTTTTCAACAAAAATTACGAAGAAACCACGATATTATATCAGGGAAAAAACAGACCGCCATTTTTCTCTTCAGCAAATATTTTTCAGTTTGATACAAAAAATCCAAACAAACTGAAAATTACTACAGTCGGCGAAAAAGAACATTTTATAAATTTATAAAAAAGGAGGGTGAAAGCCCTCCTTTTAAAATTATTCTTCGTCCTGATATTTGACCAATCCTGCGGTCACTGCATACATGGCTGCTGAAATATCTCTTGCGGATTCAAAAGGTCCGTATGCTTTAACAAATTTTGTCACGTCAAAATTTTGCAAATATTTTCTCAAATCCGCCCTTGCCCCGTCAGTAAGTTTCGGATTGGCAAGAAGATTTTGGACAAAATTGTTAACCTTTTCTTCCACATTATCGTTATCGTATTCGTTGTTATTTTGAGAAATCAAAACTATATCAGGCTGAGTATCATTCACCGCAGTTTGTTCTTCTGCGGCGGTTTGCGCCTGATTAGTTTCATCATCCTCGTCGTCTCTGCCTTTTACGTAATTTGCTTTTGCTGTTGTTGCGCCGGTAATTTCCATAGTCTGTCCTTTCTTAAAACAAATTTCTCGTAATTATATACGGAAGTTTTAAGAAAAAACTTTAGGGAATATTAAGAAAGTTTACTCATCAATAAATTTAAAATCATCACCGAGTTTTTGTTCCAAACGCAGCGCGAAATCGGAAAACTTTACATTATTAGCCTCGGCAATTTTCCAGGCGGTAGAGAGTCTGCAATCATAAAAACCCCGTTCAAGTTTACTGAGATTACCTTTATCAATATCATATTCATAAGCCAATTTGGACATAGAAATACCCGAATCAGAAATTCTGATTTCTTTTAAAATTTCGCCGACTGCTTGTTTAAATTTTTCGGATTTACTTTTTCCCTCTTGCATTACTTAATAATACCATAAAAAATGCCGCTTTCGCGGCATTTTTCTTATTACAAATCGATTTTTTCAGCATCCATATTCTTGTTATAAAGCCAAGCAATACCACCTGTTATAGCCCCTAATTCAGGAATTATACCCGGTAATGTCCACAAAAGTTGTTGTGTTTTAATCTCTTTAATTAAAGATTTGTCTTGTTCTTTATCTAAATCATATTTTTTTGCAATAGTATCATTTGAACGCAAAGAATAATACAACAAGCTTGTCCAACCAAGACCCACTAATGACAAGGCTGCTGCCCAGCCTGCGGCTTTTGTTCTTGCAGAACGGATAATTTCTTTCTTATCAGAGTCCGTCAATGGTGCAAGTTCTTGTTTTTCTTCACCTTTAAAACAAACTTCATCTTTAGGACCACACTGTTTCAAAAGATTGGTATTTTGCACACCGCCCGCTGTTTTGACCTGTGACGGATGTGGTTCTGTACCTGCAAAACTTACTGAATTAACACTTAATGACATGAGTTACGTTACCTTTCGGATTCCATACATTATATATACATGAAAACATATTTTCACAAAATTTTGCTATTGTCCTGATGAATATTAAAAAATATTACAGAGAATAATAGTACTCTTTCAAAAGCATCGTATCTTCTTCAATATTCGGACTTTCGCAGACGAGCGCTCCTTTTACGCCGAATTCTTTCATGACTTTTAAAAGTTCTTTGTAATTCATATCAGACTCTTCCAGAATAAGGTGTTTTTTCTCACCTTTTGCGCCGTAATCTATTCCCGCAAGGTGCCCGTGAAAGTTATCAAGCGCAGTCTGACCGAGTTCGTTACCGACAGTTTCGAGAATTTTGGAAAACTCTTCGTAGGTGTTGAATTTGCCTACGCTTCTTGCATGAAGATGTGAAAAATCTATGCAGGGGAGTACATTGTCAAATTTTTTTGAAAGTCTGATAATTTCATCCAAATCACCCCACTGAGTGCCTTTTCCCGTAGTTTCGGGGCGAATCCAGACATCTATATTTTCACGCTTAAACAATTCGGAAATTTCTGTTATACGTCTTTTTACGGTTTGATAAACAGTTTCCTTGTCCTGTTTCATATAATATGCCGCGTGAAAAGTTATGCTAAAAGCGCCTGTATCTTTTGCAGCAAGCCCTGTTTCAATAATTCTTTGAACACTCGCATCCGATTTTTCTTCTTCTTGAGAATTAAGGTTCACATAAAAAGGCGCGTGTGCAGAAAGAATAAGATTTTTGTTTTCGCGTTCGCTCTTGACGAGTTTGCGCGTCTCATCGTTCATTCTTACACCGTGAACAAATTCCAACTCCATTCCGTCAAGATTCAATTCAGTCAAAACTTCAAAAGCTCTGCCGTAACTGCCTTTTCCTGTTCTCATCGGCATGCCCGCCGTAAGAAAATTCAACTTATCAAATACAAAATTTTGCAAAATGCGCTCCTATCATTACAGCCGCCAGCCCGACAGCCAAACTCAAAAATATATACACAACAGCGGTAAAATAATTTGCCGCTCTTATCATTTCAAAAATTTCCAGAGAAAATGTGCTAAAAGTCGTCAATCCCCCGCAAAATCCCACAGTCAACGCAAGTTTTAGCGCAGAATTCATATCTGTTTTGTTTATAAATAAAATATACAAAAACCCTAGAATAAAACATCCGATAACGTTAACGCTAAAAGTAGCAAGCGGTAAAGATGTTTGAAAATTTTTCAAAACACAAACTCCCGTCAAATAGCGCAACACTGCGCCTATTCCGCCTCCGAGAAATACCGCAGTCAAATTCAGCATTATACTCTCACTTTCAACATTTGTTCGAGAATCTCAGCGCCGTCACCTACCATTTTGCAGCAATGACGTTTTCTTTCCATTCCCTCAAGCCCTCTGCTCAAAACCTTACAGCAGGTAACTTTATTGCGCTTTTTAAACTCTTCAAGAAATTCTTTAGCCTTAGCGCGCCCTTCATCTTCGTTACCTTTCGAGTTTCCTCGTCCAAAGTTGTACCCGAGAACAAGCTGTGCGCCCGCAGCCGCTCCGCACAGACATCCCGAAAGCATTCCGCCCGAAAAACTAGTTGCGCAAGGTAATAGCGATGCATCGCATAAACCAGCGTCGATAGCCGTTTTTACAATACTTTCCGAACACGAATACCCGCTCATATAATATTCAATAGCTTTATTTTTCATAAATTTCCTCTCCAATTGTTATCTAATAACATTTTACCACGCAGAAAACTGCCTGAAGTCACACTGTTTGTAAAATTATGTTACAAACAAACTGATTTTGTTAAAGTTTCTCACGGCAATGTCCGATAAGAAATTTGTAATTATTCACAAATTTAAGGAGTGTGTAATGAAAAACAAAAAAATTGCGGATATGGATGAGTTAATGGTAGATTACGCAGAAATGACAAGTTTCGATTTTAATTCTCTCGGCTATAGAGAAATACAGGACTTGCAAAGAATTTCAGGTACTGAATATGATGAACAGCCGATTCCGTTCAAATACGGCAAATTCGACCTTGTGGATTTATTCCATTCTTTTATCTCACAAAAAGATTAACAGGAGTATAATATGATTGAAGATTACATAAAAGAACTGTTCGAGAATAATTGTTTTCCAATGAATTGGACTGATGAAAGACATGACTTTATACCAGAAAAAAGCGAACGTTTATCAGCACTCATGAATGAACTTGACGAAATCAAAGAGAATATTGATAACGTCAGAGCAAAACAGTGGAATCTTGAAAAATTAGCGACATATCAAAAAGAAGGATTTTCGGCAGAGTAAAAACAACCGAAAAAAACTGCGGCTGAGCCGCCCGAGATTAAGGATAGCTGATAAAACCGCCTTAAAAAGGCGGTTTTTGGTTTTTCTATAAAACGTCTTCTTTAAGCATTAAATCGTGACCCATGTTGTACATCAAGTCCAAATATGCCTGATAATATATGTTTATGGAATCTATATATTCGTTCAATACCTGTTGGTGCGCATTTTCGTTTACCATAAGGTTAATCAAAGGAGCTTTTCCGCTTTTATAACGTTCATACGACATTTTCAAGATTTCTTCGGATTCGTTGAGAATTTCTTTGTAATAGCCTGCATTTTCGCGTGCATATTTAAAGTCGTTATAATTCTCTTTTAAAATTAATTTTAATTTATTTTCGTAAGCGATTTTGTCCATTTTTGTTTTTTCAAGAACAAATTTTGCTCTGTTAATCTCGGGTCTGTATGAATAGAGAATCGGAACATCGACGTTTGCGCCGACAAATGCACCGGGTAGCGCGATATCTCCGGTTTGATGTTTTGTTTGATAAGCGTATCCGCCGCCGATTTTTACATCAGGAATCCTTTTATGTTCAGCTGATTTTACTTCGTATTCGGATTTTTCGATATAGTTGTCGGTAATTCTCAGTGCGTAACTGAACACCATAGCCAATTTTTCTATTTGATCGTAAGAAGGCATTTGGATATCAAGAATTTCCAAATCTCCGAATAATGAAGTTTCTTGCGCATCATACATTATTTCGGAATTTTCCAGGTTAAGAACTTTATTAAAATTGAACTGCGCGGCAAGAAGATTGGCTTTTGCTTTGTTCAGTTCAATAAGTTGTTTTTTATATTTTATATCCGATTGCAAAACTTCTAATTTATAATTTTGAGAAGATTTCGGATGTTTAAGCGCTTCTTTTTTCATATCTTCAAAAAGATTTTCGCGCTGGTTCATAATCATAACAACTGATTTGAGATAAAGAATTTTAAAATACGCTCTCATAACGTCAACTTTTAGGGTATGGCGGTATTCTTTGAGCGAATTTTCAATAACTTTCATCTGCGCTTCGGCTGTTTTTTTGCGCAAACCTCTTTTCGCAATTTCTATAGGAAGATACAAACCGAACTGGCTTGAGTTTCCGCGTGTAACTTTACCGAAAAGAAAATTTGATTGAAATTCGGGATTTTTTAAGGCATTTGCGGCTTTTATATCCTGTTTCGCAATCTCCAAATCTTTCATTCTTGCTTGAAGTTCAAGGTTATTTTTCAATGCAATATCAACGGCTTCGTCTAACGAAATTCGCTCAACTACGGCGTTGGAGGGTAACGATACACATATAAAAGTCAATAATAATATTATGAGCTTTTTCATACACGGATATTTTAACACAAATAAAAAGCAGATAAAACTTATCTGCTTTAATAAAAAGGAGTTCTATGCCATCTGAAAAATTTTGTATTAAGCGGACTCAAACACGGGTTTACCGACCGCACTGATTAATATATCAATCACGCGCGGCATTTGACAAACGAAAGAATAATTTCCGTTCTTCAGAGAACATTTTTTACAGTCACACCCGATTGAGTAGCATTCCATAGCCTGTTCTGTCCAATTCTGCGTAATGGAAGTTGCTATCTGCCCGTTGGTATTAGGATAAAAACTTTCTTCCTGTGAATAATCCCTTTTCATATCCACCCCCGCTGAGTTTGTTCTACACCCATTATTATTTTAACGCGGGAAAAGGCGGATTTAATCCTCTGTTTGAAGTAATTTTTTAAAAATTTCGTTGTTAAAACGGTTATCGACCGCACTGAAAGGCAAAACAACTCCGCCGAATTCTTTTTCAACTTTTTTTATTACATTAAGCTGTTTGCCGCGCGGAACGTAATCCATTTTTGTCACAACCGTAAAAATCGGCAAATCGTAAGCCATTACCCACTCGCGCATTTGGTAATCATTTTTTTGAATATCATGGCGTCCGTCTACCAGTTGGACAAGCGACGTAATTTGTTCGCGTTTGAGAAGATATTCTTCAAGATACTTTTGCCATCTGTTTTGCGCTTCTTTGGAAACTTTCGCATAACCGTATCCCGGCAAGTCAGCAATCATAAAATTATCCGCAAAGTTAAAAAAGTTAATAAGGCGGGTTTTTCCCGGAGTGTTGGATGTCTTTGCGAGTTTTCTGTTATTTGCAAGCCCGTTGATAAATGAAGATTTTCCGACATTTGAACGTCCCAAAAGCGGAAACTCGGGCAATTTGGTATCAGGGCACTGGGATAATTTCTCTGCGCTGATTAAAAAAGTTCCGTTCATTGATTTTATATTCGATTTCATTTTGTCGATAATGCTTTCTTTTGTTGTTCTTTCAGTCGTTGTTTAAACAAAACGGTCTGAAATAAGTTGTACATTTTATCGCTATCGACAACCGTAATTTGAGTTTTATCTTTCAGAAAATCCACATTTACAGCGGGTTTCTGGCTAAATATGTTCGACTGAATATTTACAATTTGGAAAAGACCCTCAGTTAATATACTGAGAGGTTCTTTCCAAAAAGTTTCGAACGATTTACGAATATCGAATTTTTTCATTATATTTCGGTCCGGTTATCTTAAAAAATTGTCAGACAAGCTTTTTATATTCAATTAAATTTTGCTTTTAAATTTTGCAATTTTACCTGAAATTTCTTGTCTGTCAGGTGCGCCAGGGTACATTGACAAGTACTGGGTGTAATATTTTACTGCGCCCTGATAGTTTTTCTCTTTTTCATACGCCATAGCCTTCAGTTTTGTAATTGAAGGACTGTTATGGTAGAAGTCAATTGCGCGGTTACAGTATTCGATTGTAGACGCGTAATTTTCTTCTTTGTATTGTCTTTGTGCAACATCAAAGAATTCGTTTGATTTGATTTCGCACAGGTCGATGTATGCAAGTCCGTTTTTCGCAATAATGTTATCAGGTTCTTGCATAAGAACTTTTTTCAAAGCGATTCTTGCTGTTTTGAACTGTTTGTTATGAACAAGAATTTCTGAAAGATAAAGTTCATCATCAATGTTATTTGCAAAGTTGATAGCGTTTTCAAAAGTATAAACAGCATCTTTTTCTCTTCCGAGAGCGAGATAAGCTTCGCCTTTGATTACGTTATCCATAAGGTTGTTTGAAGCTGCCTGAATGATATAGTTCAAGCTGTCTTTTGAAAGCGGAAGCTGGTGAGTTAGTCTTGCGAGTTTAATTTTTGCAAGGTGCAAGTCTAATCTGTCAGGAACTCTTTCAATAGCTTTGTTAATATAGTCATAAGCGAGGTAGACTTCTTTATTTGTTGTCATATTGTTGCTATCGCCGCGGTCTTTAGACATTTCGTAATAAGTATTGGCAAGCCCGATAATCGCGTCGTTGCCGTAATATTCATCATCAACGAGTTTTGAATAATAATCAAGAGCCTGATAATATTTTCTGGTTTCCAACGACAAGTCGGCAACTCTCATGATAGCGTCTTTATATTTAGGGTTGATAGCCAAAACGGTTTTCAACTGTTCCATAGCAAATTCCGCGTCGGAACGTTTTTGGTAAATATTTGCCAAATTGATATAAGCGCGTGAGTTTTCAGGTTTTACGGTAACAGCTTTTTTGAAAGAGTTGATAGCCGCAGCCTGGTTGCCTTGAACCAGATAGCATTCACCCTGCAATGTCAAAGCAGGTGCTGAGTTCGGATGAATGTGCAAAGAGTGGTTCAACCATGTGAGCGCTTTGTTGTAATCTTTTTGTCTTACTGCAACCTGACCAAGGTGATACATTGTGGTCGGGTTGTGAGAGTTATATTTTAAAGATTTCATAAAGTTATCTTCAGCCGCAGCCAAATCTCCGTTGATTAAGCCGAGATTTCCGAGGTTATCGTAAGCTGTTGCGAACTGAGGATTAATTTTCAACGCGGTTTCAAACAATTCTTTTGCGTCAGAACGGTTTCCAAGCTGCAATGTGGCAACACCCATTGCGTTGTATGCCTGATAGTAGTTGCTGTTGATATTAACCGCTTTTACAAATTCTTTAATAGCATCATCGAGTAATTCTTTAGAATCTCTGATGTATGTAACGTCGGAAGACGTTCTTCTTTGCATATAAACAAGCCCCTGAGCATAGTGAAGTGTAGCGTTATTAGGGTGTTGTTTAAGCAATTTATCCAACTCTTCTTGAGCCGGCGCGAGTTTTTGCTGTTTCGCCATCCAGATAATTCTTAATGCTCTTGCATCAACATCATTAGGAGATTTGTTCAAAATTTCTTTCAAAGCTGCATCGGCTTCGTTATAATTGTTGTATTCAATCATTTTATCGATTGAAGGGTATTTTTGCGTAACGGCAACACCTTTTGCAACCTTTGCCTGAAGCTCTTGTGCAGAAACATCTGAAATACATAGGATACTTGCGAAAATCAATGAAGCAGCTGCTATTTTTTTATAGTTCATATCATCTCCTGATTGGTTGGGTTTATTTTTGTGTACTTACTAGTTTTCATTATAACAATAGTATTGTATAATAATTAATGTAAAAAAGCAATAAGGTAAATGATGGGTTTAAATTCAAGTTCAAAAAACGATTTAGAGGATTTCAGAAGTTATATTCTGGTGGAAAAAAACTTTTCACAACATACTGCAAAAGCATACTATTCGGATGTTTTAGACTTTTTGTTATGGCTCGGTGAAACCCCGCTGGAGAATGTAAACTTCTCTAAAGTTCGTGAATATCTGCATTTTATACAAAAATTCAATTATAAAAAAACAACACTCGCAAGAAAAATTGCATCATTAAGAACTTTTTACAAATATCTTTTCCGCGAAAAAAAAGTCGACTCCAACCCCGCGATGAATCTCAATTCCCCAAAACGCCCGAGACAATTGCCTAAATTTCTTACCCCTTATGAAGTCGAACAAATTCTTAATAACATAAAAATCGACACTCCCGCAGGTTACAGAAACAAAGCGATTCTTGAACTCCTCTGGGCAACGGGAATGCGTGTTTCCGAACTCAGCGGCTTGAATTTTGAAGACTTAAACCTCGAAAATAACGAAATCAGAGTTTTCGGAAAAGGCTCGAAAGAAAGAATTATACTTGTCACAGACCGCGCAAAAACTTACCTTCAACGCTATATTGACACCGCCCGCCCGCTCGTGGCAAAAGGTTTCAGAGTCGAAAATCGCGAAGACTCGCCCGTATTCATCAATAACACAGGATTCCGTCTGCAAACAAGAACCGTAAGGAATGTAATTAATGACATTGTCGAAAAAATCCAACTTCCAAAACACGTTACACCACACGTTTTTCGCCACAGTTTCGCCACACACTTAATAGAAAACGGAGCGGATTTGAGGGTTGTACAGGAACTTCTCGGACACGCAAGTATTTCAAACACCCAAATCTACACACACGTTTCCAGCCAACACCTCAAAGAGGTTTACAACGAAACACACCCGCGCGCTTAAACTTTTCCGTTTTCCTGCAGCATATAATCATCTAAAATATTTAATGATTTTGCACACTGTTCAAAAACCAGAGGACAAAGGGTTTTGATATGATGAAGCGGTTTTCGTTCTTTTTCGCAAAGGTAAACCGTATCACACAAAACTCTCACCAAATCCTTTGTCTTAGCGACTTCCTCACCAATTTCGTCTAAACTTATACGCATAATACTCTCCTATAGTTTATAAAATATATAAAATTTCATATATAATATATATGATAAAATATAGTAAATTTCTTGTCAAGACTATATAATAACAAAATGGACAATTTATTAAATTTACGTGAAAATTTAGCATCAAAATTAAGAATGGAAAGAGCCAAACGGCATTTGTCACAAGAAAAACTTGCCGCAAAATCCGATATCAGTTTATTAACTGTTGGAACAATTGAAAGAATGGAAAACTTTCCATCAATAGAAACTATGGCAAGAATAGCTAATGGTCTTGACATGAAGCTGTGTGACCTTTTGAATTTTGATTAATAATAAATCCGTTTTTATTTGACTTAAAAAATCTTATCTGATATAATCACATCAGAGGGCATGCCCTGTCATAAACCTTCACTCTGCGCTACAGACTGAAAATCGCGATTGACGCTGGAGAGGAGGTGATAAAATGGTTATAAATACAAAAGAGCTAATAATTATCTTATTGATAATATTAGCCCTTAAATAACCACAGAGGGCATATATTGAGGCTGTTGACGCAGCCTCGCCCTTTTCTACATTATAACTCATTTTTTACAAATTTCAACCCTCCATTTTAATTTAATAATATTTCCGTTACATTTGACTTTATAAACGTTAGTTGATACAATGTTTTTGAGGGCATGCCCGTTCATTTCCTCGCGGAACAACATTACTGCAGAATGACAGTCCGCGAAAGGGGGTGATAAAGATGGTTTTCGCAGCTAGCGAAAAAGCACTAATCATATTATTGCTAATAATCTTAGTGCTTATTTCCATCAAATAGGGGCGTTTAATGAGAGGATTGCCGTCCTCTCGCCCTTTATCTACATTATAACCTATTTTCTATAAATTTCAACCCTTTATTTTAATTTAATAATATTTCCGTTACATTTGACTTTATAAACGTTAATTGATACAATATTTACGAGGGCATGCCATGCACTTTTTCCAACGGTACAGACTGCAAATCCGGATTAATCGTTTGGAAAGGGGGTGGTAAAGTGAACTTCTGTATAACAGAAGAAGAACTAGTACTAATCTTACTGATAATACTAGTTCTCAAACACTAAACGGGCATTTAATGAGAGGACGGCAATCCTCTCGCCCTTTATTTTATTATAACCTATTATTTATAAATTTCAAGGGGTCGGATTTTTAAACAAATCTTTTACCTTTAATTTAGACGCTTTTTCAAGATGAAATTGCGCCAGTTTTTTCATTATCGGATTGGTTTGATGAGATTTTACAACTTTTTGAGTCTCAAGTTCTACCTCTTGAGAAGCTTCAATCAGCGTTAAATTTCTCTCTTTTTTGTCGTCCATAAAGTTATTATACCTCTTTATATTTATATAAAAACCTCTTATCAGAAAAAATTGACCTTTCAGTTATATAAATTATATATACCGTTACAATTATTAATAAATTTACCGTCTTAATTTAGCGATTTTCACATCAAAAACGCTTTCTATATCAATGCCCGAAAGGGTTGCGGCTATCAAATCCTGGGGTTGAAATTTTCTCATATCGTGAATATGCGGAATCAAGCCCAGAACCCGCGCGTCCGAATATTCTTCTATCATTCGCGGAAGATTTTTTATATTCACATCACCAGTACTAAAAGGGCAATCATTAAGGATTACGCCCCTGAGTTTTATATTTTTTGAAGAAGCGTTATTTATTGTCATTAAAATATCATTAAAAGAGGATTCCAGAGGGGAAGCCACCAGTAATAACGGAAGGTTTAGCATTTTTATCAAATCTTCTTCCAGAAAATTTTTGCCGAGTGGTGTAGAAAGCCCGCAAATACCGTTAACTATAAAGCAATCAAGCTTTTCTGAAATACTCAGGTAGTCCTCATAAATAATATCTTTTTCAATTAAAATCTCTTCTGCGGCAGCGGCAAACAGCGGCAAATCAGAACTTTTCAAAAGATAACTGCAATAGGTTTTAATATGATTGTCGGCGTTTTTTATATAAATCAGGTCAGGCGCCTGAATATAGCCTTGATTTTCAACTGCACCTGTTTGGACAGGAAGATATACGGCTGATTCGTAACCCAGGCTTTGCATAGTTGCAGTAAGTCCTGCGGTAATGAAAGTTTTTCCCGAATTCGGTTTTACGGAAGTTATAAAAAGTTGAAGCATTAAGCCGCACCTCCTTTTCCGTTAATTGCAAAGTAAACTTCTTTCAAGCGTTTTTTACTTACGTGAGTGTAAAGCTGTGTTGTAGAAACATCGCTGTGTCCGAGAAGTTCTTGTACAATCCTCAAATCCGCCCCGTTTTCAAGCAAATGTGTCGCAAAACTGTGCCTTAATGTGTGCGGAGAAATGTGTTTGTGAATTTTTTCACCCTGAGAGCGAATAAATTTATAAATATCCTGCCGCGTTAAAATTCTTCCGTTAGAATCCACAAGAAGATTTTCTGTTTCAATTTTAAATTTTCGGATATTAAAATCTCTTTTCGGCAAATATTTTTTCAACGCCAGAACAGCCTTTTTCCCGAGCGGAACGATTCTTTCTTTAGAACCTTTTCCGAAGCATTGAAGATATTTTGATTTAATATCTATATTATTAACATTAAGGTTAGCGAGTTCCGAAACACGGAGCCCGCAGCCGTAAAGAAGTTCAACAATAACCGAATGCAGTTCGTCAAGGTCTTGATTAAGAATTTCTTCGATTTCCTGAACCGTCATAACTTTCGGAAGCCGCTTAGGAAGTTTTGGCTGTTCAAGCGTAAGCGTCGGATCAAATTTACAGTAATCGTTTGCACAAAGCCACTTAAAAAATCCGCGAAGCGAAGCTATTTTTCTCACAACCGTAGTTGTTGTAAGTTTTTCGTCATGAAGTTTCAACACAAAAGAATTTACTTCCGCCCGTTTAATATTATCAAAAGTTTCAACGCCGCGTGATTCGCAAAAATCCAAAAAGCTGCCCAAATCACGCCTATAGGCTTCTATTGTATTAAAAGAAAGCCCCTTTTCGACTTCTAAATATTCGAGGTATTCCGAAAGATTCTGAACGTCCATAGGGGCATTATATAATGCTTTTTATAATTTTTAATGATATAAATGCATTATTTTGGAATAGTGAAAACGAATCTGATAAATCCCTGAGTTCTTATATCTGCACTGATAGAACCTCCGTGTGCGTCAACGATAGTTTTTGCTATATATAATCCGAGACCTGAACTCACTGTTTTAGTTTTCATAGCGTGCGAAACAAATTTATTAAACAAAGTTTCGGGCTGTTCGATAGTATTACCGTAATATGGATTTTTAATTGAAAAGACCATGTATTTTTTATTTTCGGAGATATCAATTTCTATTACGGAATTTTTTGGGGTATGTGCGGCGGCGTTTGAGATAAGGTTATGTATAACTCTTTTTACTTCCAAACGGTCTGCCGGTACGTTTTTTGTCTTTGCTCTGTTGCAAATTTTTACTGTAAGATTTTTCTCTAAAATTGTATATTTACATTCTTCCACAACTTCTTCAAGAATATTTTTCAAAGAAACAGGTTCTTTATTCAAAACTATTTCATCGTTTTTATATTTGAATTTTTTAAGCGAATTGTCCAGCAAATCTTTCAAATATTTTACAGAACCGAACATATCGCACCAGATTTCTTTTTTGTATAATTCATCAAGTGTGTCATAAGATTTATTAAGTACACTTAAAGCACTGTACATTGAATTAATCGGCGATTTGAAGTCATGAGTAAGCATAGCAATATAAGCTTCGCTCATTTTATTCTCAACTTCATTGAAGTATTTTGTCTTAAGAATGTTTACAACCTGAGAGTAAAGTACATTTTTATCAAAAGGTTTTGTTATAATGCCGCTGCAACCGTAATTGTAACTTTCTGCTATTAATGCAGAGTCAGTGTTTGATGACATAAACAATATTGGTGAGCTTGAATTTGTTGATGAATCTTTAATATTTTGAATAAAATCAAAACTGTCAGTTTCACTGATATCAATATCAACAAGAATCAAATCGAATCTTTCTTTTTGAACAGCTTTGAAAGCTTCGGTTAAATCCGTAAATACAGAAATATTTAATTTTTCATTTGCAAGAATTTTTAAAAGCGTATCAAGATTTCTTCTTTCCGAATCGACGGCTAAAACTTTCATACCTTTTATATATTTTGAAAAATTGTTTTTTGTTTTATTCTTTGAATATTTTTCATGAAAATTTTTATTGAAAAACGGAGGCAAATTTTTTGGTGACGAACAATCACCACAACCTTTTGAAGATAATACGTTTTTGCTTATATTTCTTGCAAAATTTGTATCCATAATATGTCTATAATATTTAAAAAATTTATATAAACAATCACCTGATAGGCTATAATTTTTTAATTAAACAAATTTGTGTAAAATATTGCTATCAAAGGGTTTTAGACAATTTTGTTTATATTTTTTAAAATTAAGATTAAATAAACCGTCAAACTTTTTTGCTAATAAATTTATTAATGATAAAATATTATTATGGCGAAAACAATTGAAGAATTAGTAGCGGAAATAAAAAATAGACTTGATATCGTAGAAGTTGTTTCAGAACAGGTCATACTCCAAAAAAAAGGCGGTCATTACTGGGGTTGCTGCCCTTTCCATAAAGAAAAAACTCCGTCATTTTCGGTTAACCCTAAACTCGGAATCTACAAATGTTTCGGCTGCGGCGCAGGCGGCGACGCGCTGCGTTTTATTATGGAAACAAAAGGTATTGAGTTTATTGACCTTATCAAAGATTTAGCAAAAAGATTTAACCTTGAAATGCCTGAAACTTTTAAGAGAAGTGAAAAATCTTCCGGTTTAAAAGAACAGATGATGGGTGCCTGTGAAAAAGCCGCACAATTTTATAATGACTTATTGCTGAACAAACCTTCTCCGGAAGCGGATAAGGCTCTTGAATACCTTAAAGGCAGAAGTATTTCGGAAGAAATAATAAAAAAATTCACCCTCGGTATCGCCCCGAAATCTTATACGACTTTATACAACGTTTTGAAAAAAGATTTTTCGGATACGGTTCTTGAAAAAGCAGGTCTGATTATAACAGGAAGAGAAGGCTACATCGACCGTTTCAGAAACCGTGTTATCATTCCAATTCAAAATGAACTCGGGGAATACGTGGCATTTGGAGCGCGCGCTCTTGAAGCAGAACAGTCTCCTAAATATTTGAATTCATCGGATTCAGTAATATATAATAAAAGTAAACTCCTCTACGGACTTTACACAGCGCGTGATGCAATCAAATCGGAAGACGGTGTAATAATTATGGAAGGATACTTTGATGTAATTTCGGCTCAGGCTCACGGTATTGGCAACGCCGTTGCTTCCTGCGGAACAGCCCTGACTCCCGATCACGTAAAACTTCTTTCGCGCTACACAAAATCCAGAAAAATATACCTTTCTTTTGATACGGATTCTGCAGGTCAAAAAGCTACAAACCGCGGAGCTGAAATAATTAAAGAAGCTTTCGAAGGTTTAGGCGATATAAAACAGTTCGACGAAAGTTACCTTTCAGCATCCGATGACAAGTATTCGTGCGAAATAAGGGTAATTGCCCCTCCGGAAGGTAAAGACCCTGACGAATTCATCCGCTCGGTCGGCGCTGAAAGTTACAGAAAATTTGTTAAAGAAGCCCCGCTTCTCATTGATTTTCAAATAAATAACTTTCTCAAAGAAAAAAATAATTACAAAACTCCACTTGAAAAAACAAGATACATAAAACAAATAATCCCTGTATTAATGGAGATAAAAAACGGGATTATCCGCTCGGAATATGTCCGTACGGTAGCCGATGCTGTGGGTGTTGACGAAAAGGCGTTACTTAATGAAGTGGCTAAAGCAAGCAACAGTAATACTTTAAATCGCGTTGAAGACAAAGAAATAAAAAAAATTGTTACGAAAACGTTAACAATTTCAGAAAAAGCGCAAAAAAATTTGTTGAGTGTTTTTTTTGTAACCGACAATCGTTTTACATTTGCCCAGATTAACGAAATGATTGACAATTCGTACTTTTCAAACGAAACATTAATAAATGTAAAATCTACAATTGACAAATTAATTTGTACCGTAAATAATGTAAAGGAATTAATTGAGCAATTGTACACGGAATATATTGAAAAGCCTGAAATACAGCAAGTTTTGACAGACTTAATAAGTATTTCCGAAACATTTACAAATCTGAAACCCGAAGACTTTCAATGCGTGATTCAAGAAAATATTCAACGGATTCGACGTTGTCAGTGGGAAGAAGAAAAAGAAAAAATGCGAAAATTATATAAAAATGCAGATGAAGATGAAACAGAAGCCCTAAAATTTCAGATGCAGCTTAGAGATAAGATAAATAATAAATTAAAACTGGAGAAAATGAATGACTAAAAAAAGACAACCGAACTCCTCTATTATAAGCGTTCTCGATGAAGAGAATCTGGATTTACATGATATTGACGAGGATGGACAGTTAGACGGTGAAGCTGATGGCGTAAGCTATATTAACATGGACATCAGCACCGACAATATCGAAGATATTGTTACCGAAAAAATGGGCGGAAAAATGAATATGGAAGACATCTATATGATGAATTCCCACGACTCAGAAGAAGATTCTTCAAGCGATTTGGAAGTTCCTAAAGGTATTGCCGTCGATGACCCTGTCAGACTTTATCTCAGAGAAATCGGAAGAATTAAACTTCTCTCCGCTAACGAAGAAATTGAACTTGCAAGAAAAATTCTTGAAGGAGGAACTCCGGGCGCTATCGCTAAAAGAAAACTCGTTCAAGCTAACTTGCGTTTGGTTGTTTCTATAGCTAAAAAATACGTAGGACGCGGAATGCTTTTCTTAGACCTTATTCAGGAAGGCAACCTCGGTTTAATCCGTGCTGCCGAAAAATTTGACCATGAAAGAGGTTTCAAATTCTCAACTTATGCAACCTGGTGGATTAGACAGGCAATCACAAGAGCAATCGCTGATCAGGCTCGTACAATCCGTATTCCTGTTCACATGGTTGAAACCATTAATAAATTGAAAAAAGTTACAAGACGCCTCGCGCAAGAACTTTCAAGAAAACCGACCGAAGATGAACTCGCTATCGAAATGAACGTTTCTATCCCGAAACTTCGCGAAATCATCAAAATTGCACAAGAACCTTTGTCTCTTGAAACACCAATCGGTAAAGAAGAAGACTCACGCCTCGGTGACTTTATTGAAGATAAAGAAGCAGACGCGCCGATTAAAACAGTAGCATCAGAACTCTTGAGAGAAGACCTTGCAGAAGTACTCTGTACACTTTCACCAAGAGAAAGAGATGTTTTGAGATTACGTTTCGGAATGGACGACGGCCGCCAAAGAACATTGGAAGAAGTAGGTCAGTTGTTCGGCGTAACCCGTGAACGTATCAGACAAATTGAAGCAAAAGCTCTCAGAAAGCTTCGCCACCCTAACAGAAGCAAACGTTTGAGAGAATACGTTGAGTCATAACACCACTTGACAAAACTACAAAAATAGTAAATAATATAAATGCAGGGTGACCCCTGAGAAAAGTTTAAGAGAATCTTCTCAGAGGTTTCTTCACACTCTATATCCAAATCAAGATAATTTGTAAAGCCGCTATAATTGCAGTTATAGCGGTTTTTACATATCATTAGACATAATAAAATACCTCCTTTCTTCGCCAATTTCTTCAAGAATTTACGTGTGCGAAGCGGAAGCATGGTGCTTACCCTGCAAAACAATTTTATAATAATAATTCCGTTTTGTCTAGAGAATTAACATTAAATATGGCATATGCCAAATTCGTCATCCTGAAAAAAGTTCAGGATAACAGGAAAAATTTCATAATACATAAAGTACTTTGTTTACTGCCATTCCGCCAAATACGAGCCAGATAAACATTATTCCCGCAAGCAATATCGGCTTCCAGCCAAGTCCCTTTATTTTCTCAAAATTGGTTTCTACTCCGAGCGCAAACATTGCCATTGTCAATAAAAATACATCGAATTCTATCAAAAACGAACGAATAAATTCCGGAACTATGTTCAGCGAATTCAATCCGCAAACTGCCACAAAAAGTATTGCAAACCATGGCATCGGAATTTTTTCACGCTTTGTACCCGATTTTTTTGCAAGATACATTCCGAGTAAAAATAAGTAAGGTACAAGCATCATTACGCGGGTTAATTTTACTATCACGGCAGTATCCATTGTAACGGGAGAAACTGCGCTTCCTGCCGCTACAACCTGCGCTACTTCGTGAACGGTAGAACCTATATATACACCGAAATATTCAGGGCTTAAAAAGCCTAACTGAGCAATAAACGGATACAAAAACATAGAAATTGTACCGAACAAAACAACCGTTGCTACAGCAAGAGAAACTTTGTGAGACTTAGCTTTTAATACAGCGTCCGTTCCGAGAACCGCCGCGGCTCCACATATAGAAGAACCGATTGCAGTAAGCATACAAAGGTCTTTATCAAGTTTGAAAACCCTTGTCCCGAGATAGTATCCGAACAAATACGTTGTAGTAAGCATTAATATATCGGCAAACAAGCCGTCCAAACCAACGGCAAAAATCTGTTGAAATGTTATTCTAAAACCATACAAAACTATTGCAAATCGTAGAATTCTTTTTGAAGAAAAAGTTATTCCGTCACGAAATTTATCGGGAATAAATTTGTTAAATACATTACCGATAACCATGCCGATAATTATTGCGAACGTTAGCGAGTTCAAATTAATCGAAGTACAAAAATCGCATTTACATGTAATATAAGCAGCGAGCGCAAATACTGCACAAAAAATTATTCCTAAAACATTCTTTTTCATACGTTAAAAAACCTTTTCTTACTGTCCGTAAGAAATTATAACACAAACACCTACTCCGAAAAAGAAAGTCTCGTCGTATGACAAGACTTATAAATATACATTTACCCCACCAACTTTATACCACACAAAAACATTTTTGTCAAGCGTTTATAAAATGTAAATTATTTGACATTGTTTATTGTAGAAAACTTTGTAGAATACTGTAGAAAACTCAAAAGTTTTCTACACCGTTTGGAGGATATTTTAAGTTTTCTACAACCCATGTAGAAAATTAATAATTTTATTAACAAAGTTTTCTACATGAATAAAATCAATAGTACCAATAGTTTCAGGTGGTTTTCTACAAATAATCGCTTCTTATTATTACTATTATATTATATATATATTTATTAATATAATATATAGTAAAGATTTTCGTGTTCAAAACTCAGAATGGTTACAGTTTGTTTATATATTGTTTTATCAGAGATTTATTTATTATATTATTTAGTCATAAATAATAATTTAAAGGAGTACGGGTATGAAATTTGTAATTAAAAAAGAGGATTTATATAACGGAATTAAAATAGTAGAAAGAGCCACAAGTGCACGTGCACTGCAGCCCGTTTTACTCAATATTTTAATCGAAACTATTGATAACAGTACACTACGTCTTGTAGCGACCGATTTGGATATGACCTTGATTACGCAAGTCGACGCTCAGGTTGAAGAACCCGGAAAAATTACCCTTCCGTCAAAGACTCTCAACGAGATAGTTTCCAAGCTCGGTGACAAATTGATTACTTTTGAAATGCAGGATGATTCATCTACAGTTAATATTACATGCCAAAATTCAAAATTTGATATCATCGGTATTTCCGCAAACGAATTTCCGCCGGAAGTTTATAACTTTACCACTAAAGAAGAAGATTCTTTCGAAATAGAAGTAAAACCTTTGACAAAAGCAGTTCGTCAGGCAGGTTTTGCTGCTGCAAGTTATGAATCAAGCAACCTTTTATCAGGTATTGTTTGCGATATTCAAGGTCAGGTTTTGGAAATAGCGTCAACCGACGGTAACAGACTTGCCAGAGTCCGTGAAAAAATTAACAACCCTGAAAATAAATCACAGCAATTAATCATCCCTTCAAAAGCTTTGAATGAATTTATTAAAATGACCTCTTTCATTGAAGAAGATTCCGTAAAAATTTACACTGAAAGAAGCAAAATTATTATTAAATCAGAAAAAACCACAACTATTTCGAGACTTCTTGAAGGTCAATTCCCGAAATATAACCAGCTTATACCTGCCGAAAGCCCGAAAGTTGCTAAGGTAAATGTTTCTCAGCTTATTTCGGCGCTTGAACGTGTTGCTATTATGGTTAACGAAAAAACAAGTATTGTTAAATTTGACTTTTCACAAAACAGCCTGAAACTTACGGGTGATACCCCTGATTCGGGTAAATCAGAAGAAGAATTGGCTATCAATTACGACGGCGAAGATTTGGCAATTGCGTTCAACTACAAATTCGTACTTGAAGCGTTGAAAAACATTGAAAGCGACGAGGTTAACGTAGGTTTAAATACAGCGCTTTCCGCAACCGTATTGAGACCTGATAATGAAGACGACTTTGTTTGTTTGATTATGCCTGTTCAAATCAGATAGGTTTTAAAAAATATAAAAGGGACGGTTTCCGTGCCACCTCCTGAACAACAATTACTGTAGAAATTGTCAGGAAAGGAGGCGAAAGATGAAAAGGCAGATAATTAAAAAAGCCTTGCTGGTAACAAGGCTTTTAATAGAATTTGCTCTATTATTCTTCTAAGGGAACTGTAGAGGTGATGTTCGCGCATCACCTTTCCCTTATTTATATTATAACTTATATTTTAATTTTTTCAACCCTTTAAAAAAAGCTCCTTAAAAAAGGAGCTTTTAAAGTTATTATTTCTTTGAAGATTTATCAGCCAATTCCGAGTCCACACGCAAAAATACGGGGGTTATTTCTTCTTTTGATATAAGTTTACCATTTTTGATATTATCGGCTGTTAAATCGTCTAATTTTACGCTCAAATCGAACGATAATTGTTTAGCCATGGATTTTGCGATATTCGGGCAGTAAGGATATATTAACGCCGCAACTATGCACATTACTTCAAGTACTGTTGTTAATACTTGAGCGCATTCGGCCATTTTTTCTTCTTTGGCTAAAGTCCAAGGTGCGTTGTCGGTTACGAATTTATTTGTTAAATCAACAATATTCATAATTTCCTGTGCGGCTTCTGCGATTTCGAAGTGGTTGAAATGGTTTTCTACGATTTTAACCGTGCCGAGGGCTTTTTTAAGTAATTCAAGAGATCCTGAAACAAGTTCAGGATGACTTGCGACTTTCGAACCTTCTTTTATTTCGCCGTCAAAGTATTTGACAAGCATAGAAAGAGTTCTGTTTAAGAGGTTACCCATGCTGTTAGCGAGGTGTGCGTTAACTTTTTCTTTAAAATCGTCATCCGAATAGTTTCCGTCGCGTCCGCAAGGTGCAGAGGTTGCCATGTAATATCTGAATGCGTCTGGTTCTTTTAATTCAAAGTTTTCGATAACAGAAGTTGGTGAAATTACGTTACCGAGAGATTTTGACATTTTTGTTTCGTCGATAGTAATCCATCCGTGCGCAAAAATGTGTTTAGGAAGCGGTAAGTCAAGCGCCATCAAAAACGCAGGCCAGTAGATACTGTGGAATTTCAAGATATCTTTTCCGATTACGTGAACATCAGCAGGCCAATATTTGTTATACTTTTCAGAATTTGTTTCAGTGTCGTAGCCGAGTGCCGTAATATAGTTTGAAAGCGCGTCAATCCATACGTAAATAGATTGTTCAGGGTCGTCGAGAACATCAATTCCCCATTGCACGTTTGATTTTGCACGTGAAACAGAGATGTCCTGAATATCTTCCAACTGATTTAATACTTCGTTTGCGCGGAAGGCCGGAACTATGAAATCAGGATTATCTTTAATGTGTTTAATAATAGCGTCTTTGTATTTTGTAAGTTTGAAGAAGTAATTTTCTTCTTTAACAACTTCTGGTTTTTTAAGGTGGTCAGGGCAGAGTCCGTCTTCGGTCAAATCTTTAGGATTGAGGAAGCATTCGCATCCTTGACAGTACAAGCCTTCATAAGAATGTTTATAGATATCACCTTTTTCCACGAGTTTTTTGAAGATTTTCTGAACGGCTTTTTCGTGATAATCGTCGGTTGTTCTTATGAATTGGTTGTAGTTAATATCTAAAGCATTCCAGGCATCTTTAAATTTTTGAGCGTTTTCGTCGCAGAGTTCTTTTGGCGTAATGCCTTTTGCCGCGGCAGTTTTTTGAATTTTAATACCGTGTTCGTCGGTACCTGTCAAAAAGTACATGTCGTCGGTTCTTTGCGAGTAATGTCTTGCGATAACGTCAGTTATAATTTTTTCGTAAGCGTGACCGATGTGCGGTGCGCCGTTTACGTAATCAATTGCAGTAGTGATGTAAAATTTATCCATTCTTATTTTCCTCTTAAGTTTTGGTGCCGTTAATGTAATTGGCTCATTAAAATTTTATCATAAACAATTAATTTTTTTCATAAATCAGATAGCGTCTGCCGTGTTTGTCTATTCCGGTAAAAGGTTTTGAGGTCATTACGAGAAATTCGCAGAACGGTACGGCGTAATTTGCGCAAATTGTTTCGTAGTAATAATCTCTGGTATTCAGATTGTTTAACACAAAGTAATCCGGATGATTTTGTTCAAAGTAATCCACATATCTTTTATCGCCGAAAACTTCTTCGTAGAGCGGAATTAGCGAATTATACCTGTCATCTGATTTTGTATTTGAAAGAAAATTCAAAAGCAAGCCTTCGGGATAAATTACCATTTCTTTAACATTGAATTCTTTTACGTAATCCAAAAGAAGATTTGCTGCAGGAGCTTCATATTTTGATGTGTAAATTGTGCCGCGCGGAGTGGAAATTTTTTCGTTCAGTTGAAATCTGTTGTATGTGAACATTCCCGCAAAGAAAATCGCTGTAGATATTGTGAAAATTGCCGCGGCTTTTTCGAATTTTTTATCTAAAAATGATAATAACAAAGCGAACACTGCAACGAAAACAATTGCCATATAATAGCTTCCATAATTCAGCGGAATCAGGCTCAGGAATGATTTTACGCTCACTGAAAGCACTCCAAACGTGATGATTAAAAGTTTAGGATTTTTTTTGAATTTTTTTATGCAGAATAGGCTTCCGATTAAAAGTGCGGGCAGTGCCGCAACGTAATTACCGGGGGTTGTAAATGCTGCCGTAAGTATTGCAAATACTATGATTAACGCCCATCCGCACTGTTTACTTTTGTCAAGCAGTTTCACTCCGAATATTAATCCCGCAAAGAGAAAAACATTTTTTAAAATACTTATCGCCCAAAGTGCGGGCATTTGTTTGTTAAAAAATACTCCCTGAATTGAATAGAAATATTTTAACGTATTACTTTTTGTCATTTTAGAAAGAATATCAGCGGTTTCAAGAAGATGTTCAGCACGCAATCCCTGCAAAAACAGAGTTCCAAAAGATATTACAGGTATTATTGCTGCCGAGGCGAGAAATTTAATTATTGTTTTTATGTTTTTTGTAAAACAAGCAAATACAAACAAAAATACCCCGTAAAGCAAAAAGTCATACTTATTGGTTGCCGCAAAGCCTGCCAGAAGTCCGGATAAATACAGAAATTTTGAATTTTTAGTTTCCTGATACTTCAGCGCAAACAAAAGTGAATACAAAAATCCGACAATTCCGTAAAGCATTGCAAAACTGTACGGCAGAGTAAAATTAAACAAATGTGTCGCACAGATTCCGCTCGCTATCGCAAAAAGTCCGAGAGAAAAGCTTAAAACATTACCGAAGAATTTTCTTGAAATAAGAAATATTGCGCTCACAATCGCAAAAGAACTTAAGGCGCCCGAAATGTACAATGTTCGTAAGTTTTTGCCGAAAATCGCATACAAAAAAGCGTTCCATTGATAAGATAAAGGTCCGTATATGTTAAAAATGTCCTTGTACAAAACTTTTCCGTCTAAAATCCTCGCAGGATAATAAACTTCCCGTCCGATATCAAGCAATATGTTTTCGTAATGACCCGTAAAGACTACAAGCGCCGCTAAACACACAACCCATAAAATAACTAAGTATCTGTTATTTTTTATAAATTCTCTCATATTAATAAAATTTAACAAATATACGCTAAAAAAGCAATTAACGTCAAAAAATAACGTTTATAAACATG